>JAITAR010000020.1 GCA_031284025.1 Rickettsiales bacterium
TGATCAGGTTGCCACGATTGATTGCTATTTCATTGGTGAAGGGTATGTCTTGTTTTACATTTATATAATTTTTGCCATTATTGCCAATGGCCCCTTGCAAACCACTAAAACTATTCACATCTTCAGCTTTGGCCCTGCCCACCGCTACGATATTAAAAATAATAGCTATCGCCAGACTAGAGCGAAAAACGAAATTTGTCAGTTTAGCCACAGTTATCCTTCTCCTAAAAAATTAAAAACTGTGGACAGAGGATAATATGCTTTTTTTGTAATTGCAAGTGGCTGCTTTGGAATGAATGAGTTTATAGCATAAGAGACCATTTTACTCCTCCATGACGAACAAATAGTATTATGTGGGATTGTAAAATCAGACGCTGAGTATATTTATAGGTAGAAAACAACATTTTTACAGTTCTCATCTTTCATAGATAGGTTTATATGCTCATAGACTGTGATCCACCTTTGCGTTCAATTTTTAATGCACTATTGTCTTCATTGGATGGTTTAATATTCTTCAGGATATCACTAAATTTACCATTTGTAGTATGCTGTTTTTCATTGACGGGAAGAAATGGCATTAGATCCGATGGAACTGATGAATTAAATGAAAGCTTATTTTCGTTCATTCCTTCTCTTGCGCTGGCTATAGCTTTTCCAACTGCATTTTCCTGTTTTTCTCTCTCTAGCTTTTCAAAATTCCCTACAAATTTACCTACCTTGTCACCTATTTTTTTTCCCACACTATCCATTTTTTCCTGTACGTCTCTATTATTATGATATAACAAATATATAAAACACATCACTATGAGGGCTGGAGGAAAAGCGACAGCCGCAGCGGTAGCCCCAACCATTGCTGCTTCCTTGGCAACTTCAGCGCTGTTTCCAGCGGCAGTTTCTGGAGTCTTTTGCACTCTACTAAGTTTTTCCTCTATATCTTCAATTTTTTCCTTTAAATCAAGAGAATCACCTTGATTTTTTGCTGCAGTATTAAATGCCCTTGATATTATCTCTCTGTCTTCTGGCTTATCATACATATCTAACAGCGTTTCGTAGTTAGCTATGAATTCAATTCCCTTTTCCGAGGGAGTTCCTGCTTTTTCTGAATTTATTCTCGATCTACTTTTTTCTATATTTCCTAGATTTTTATAGATCTCATTTCCTGGATCTACGTTATCAATAGATTTTTCTCTGATCATTTCCAGAAAATCAGCTGCGCTACTAATATTCTCCGTAATAATATCCCTAGCATTGCTATTTCCAATTTTTATCTCTTCAAATTCTCTGATATTTTTCACACGTTCTACAAATTCTTTTATTTTGTCCTTCCTCTTTGATTCGCTTTCCATGGATATATTTCTTAGTTTTTTCACTAATTCAGACGCTATTGTTATTCCATTCTCATCTGGCTCATTTAATTTTGGTTCTGAATATAGAATGTTTGTGATAAGTAGAAAATTCTCCCTATCGGATAAACTTTCACCATCTTTTCTCTTTTTTTCATATTCTTCTATTTTTTTATTTAAAAAATCTTTTCTCGTTTTATTTACCACATCTGTGGAAACTTCCGCTGCATTTTCCGCAGATTCCTTCGCTTCAGCATTTGCTGGCTCAAGAGAGTCTATATCGGGTTCATTGGATTCTTCGATCCTATTATTTTTGGGTGGATCTACTTCGAGTTCATTGGATTCTTTAGCCTCATTATTCTCGACTTTTGCTGCTGAATCTTTAACTTCGGAAATATTTTCTTCTACTTCTCCGGGGTTTTTGTTAATATTTTCCATAGATCTAACTCATTCTTTGGATATATTATAATTATTATAATTAATAATTAAAAATCAACTAAATAATCTTAATTCCCCAGTGAACAGTTCCATAAACTTATATAACTATCATGTAGTTTTGTGTCTGCACATCCATGTTAATCATCAAGCTTTAGAGCTGCCAGAAAAGCACTCTGTGGAATTTCTACATTACCTATAACCTTCATTCTCTTTTTCCCCTTCTTTTGTTTTTCAAGCAATTTTCTTTTTCTAGTGACGTCTCCTCCGTAGCATTTGGCTAGGACATCTTTCATATAGGCATTTATGGTCTCTCGGGCTATTATTCTATTGCCTATGCCGGCCTGTATAGCTATTTTAAACATGTGCCGTGGTATTAGATCTTTTAGTTTTTCGCAGAGGGCTCTTCCCCTGGTTTCAGCCCTTGATCTGTGCAGTATCATGGACAGGGCATCCACCGTCTCTCCATTTACGTAGATAGATAACTTTATTAGATCCTCTTCCCGATACTCGGTGACCTCCCAGTCGAGGCTAGCATAGCCACTGGAGTTTGATTTTAGTCTATCGTAGAAATCATAGATTATTTCATTCAGCGGCAGTTTATAGACCAACATAGCTCTTTCTCCGACAAAGAGTAGAGAATCCTGAATTCCTCTTCTATCGCTACATAATCTAAGTATATTTCCCAGATACTGTTCTGGAACCATTATTGTTGCCTTTACCCATGGCTCACATATTTTTTTTATGTGCTGAGGTTCTGGCAAATCCGCTGGATTATGCGTTTCTAGATAATCTACCTTTTCGTCCCTGGCTAACTTCTTCGATTCCAGATCAGTGTACACTCTGTAAACAACAGATGGTGCCGTTGCTATTAAATCAAGATTAAACTCTCGTTCTAGCCGTTCTTCAATTATCTCAAGATGTAGAAGACCAAGAAAACCACATCTAAAACCAAAGCCAAGGGCAGAAGAAGTTTCCGGCTCAAAAATAAAACTAGCATCGTTAAGATGTAGTTTTGCCAGTGACTCCTTAAACAAACTGTAGTCACTGGCGTCCGTTGGATACATGCTACAGAAAACAACCGGTAGATTCGGCCTGAAACCCGGCATCGGCCTTGTCTCGTTGTCGCTGGCTAGAACTATCGTATCTCCTATTCGGCAATCTGAAACCTGCTTTATCTGACCAGTAAAAAAACCAATTTCTCCCACGGACAGGGAATCAGATACAACTCGTTTTGGAGTCAAAAAGCCAAGGCTTTCAATTTGATAAATTCCACCCGTTGACATCATTTTCACTTTATCACCTCTATGAAGAGTACCATCAACTATTCTCAGCAGGACTATCACCCCCAGATAGGAATCATACCAACTGTCCACCAACAAAGCCTTTGGTGGTCCATCGACATCACCTACCGGCGACGGCAGAACTCGCACCACCGTTTCCAGCAGATTTTCAACCCCTTCTCCAGTTTTAGCGCTCACTGCTATTGATCCAGTCGCATCTATGCCAATTATTTTCTCTATCTGTTCTCTGGTTTTTTCCATATCGGCCGATGGAAGATCTATTTTATTGAGAACGGGAACTATTACGTGATTATTTTCTATGGCATGGTACGTATTAGCGAGAGTTTGTGCTTCCACTCCCTGCGTAGCGTCCACTAGCAGTAGCGAGCCTTCGCAGGCCGCTAGACATCTGCTAACCTCGTAGCCAAAGTCCACGTGACCAGGAGTATCCATAAGATTAAGCACATAGCTGTCACCATTTTTGGATCTGTAGTTTAATCTAACCGTCTGAGCTTTTATAGTTATACCCTTTTCTTTTTCTAGCTCCATTGAATCCAAAATTCTATCAACCTTTTCTCTTGAATCCACAGCACCGCAGCATTCCATAATCCTATCGGCCAACGTTGACTTACCATGGTCTATATGGGCAATAATCACAAAATTTCTAATTCTCTTGGGTTCTGTCATATCGCTATAAAAATATTAGGGCATACAAAAATTAAAAAACAAAGCCAACTGCCATGAAAAACGTTTTAAGCCATTTTCCATGAAAATCCTTCAAATCCCAATAATAAAGATTGCTACTAAAATTATCAATTATTAAAATCACTAATTTTTTGAGCTGCTAATTCGCATTTCGGAACTGCCATTATCTACATGATAACCTCCTCTTCTGTCTGTTAAAAAAATTCAATTCAACAATGACGGAGGAGGATTATTTCTCCAATGCTTTCCAAAGAACTCATTCTCCCCAACGGTCCAAATGAACCAGGCTATTTTTGGGCCGCCTATTTGGACCGTTGAGGCAATTCCAATTCTACTCTAATTATCATTTAAACAAAAAATAATCAAAATAAAAACAAATCGTCAAAAAGTTTTTAGGGAGGATTTATTTTGTCTCATATGTGTTTGGACCTATACATTGGCTATGATTTTTAAAACTTTACAATTAGAAAAAAGCACATTATTATCCATCTAGGTTTTAAATTTAAAATTTAAAGAAGGATGACTGTGGTTAAACTGGCAAATTTCATTTTTCGCTCCAGTCTGGCATTGGTAGCTATTTTCGCTGTCGTGACGATGGCCAGAGCTGAGCCTACCGAGGTGAATAATTTTGATGAGCTAAAGGACGCCATTAATAATGCAAAAACGGAGATAGTCATAAAAAATGACATAGATTTCACCGCCAATGTACCAGAGATCAATTACAACAACATAGTCATCTCTGGACCTAGCGAAAATGCACAGGGTCTTCTGAATGGAAATGGCAACTATAAATTTTTCATGTTTGGAGTGAAAGCAAAGAATATTTCACTGAAAAATCTGCATCTAAGCGATGGTAATAACAAGGATGAATCTAGTATCTCAAACGGTGGTGGGGCTATCCATCTGGGCAAAGAAGTAGTGGTCAATCTAGAAGGTCTTACTTTTAGCAATAATCAGACTATATCCCGAGGAGGAGCCATCCACTCCCGGGGAACTGACAACGACAACAAAAATAACCTAAATTTCACAGGAGAAACCACCTTCAGTGGGAACAAAACTGTTCAAATCCTTGGAAATGGTGGAGCCATCTACGCCGAAAATTCATCACTAACCTTTGGAAAACTACTAGCAACCTTCGAAAACAATAGTAGCAAAAACAATGGTGGAGCTATCTATGGCGGCAATGGAACAGAACTGACCTTCGGTGGAGATGTAACTTTCACAGAAAATAGTTCTGACGGCAATGGTGGAGCTATCCATTTCTGGGGAGAGAATGCCACTAACAAAAATATTTTGGAATTTGAAGGAAATGCTACCTTTGTGAGAAATAGCACCACTAAAGACGGCAATGGTTACGGTGGAGCCATCTACATCTGGGATTCATCATTAACCTTTGGAGGACTAGCAACCCTTGAAAGCAACAGAGCAAAATTTGGTGGAGCCATCTGCGCCCGTATGAATACATCTATAAAATTCAACAATGGTCTGCGTCTGATTGGAAATACTACGGGAAACAAAAACAGTGGAGCTCTGCATATATTGGGAAGCTCCAACGATGAACTAGCCATCATTACTATAATACAAAGAAATCCAGCTGTACCAACGGAATTCAGAGGAAATAAATCGGGAGATGGTGAACATAATGCTGTCTACATGACACAGTATTCTCGACTAAATTTTTTCGTTGAAAAAGGTAGTGTTAATATCTTTGACGTTTTCAGTGGCAAAAAAGATGGACCTGATAACATCATAACTATAAACGAAGGCGATGGCTGGATCAATATAGAGAAAGGTGGTTCCCTGGAAAATGTTAGAGTTGTCAGCGGAGGAAATTTGAAATTGGCAGGAGAATCCAGAGGATTCAATCTAATTGATTTCACAAACTCTGGCACCATTAGATTTGAAATACTTCCTGGAAAAATAAACGCTAAAATCAATGCAGATAGCATAACTCTCAAACAGGGAACTGTTCTAGAGATAGTGGCGGTAAAGGGACAGCTCTATCAGACAGGAGAGAGCTATGATATTTTGGCTATAGATGGAAAAAAAAATAACAAAACCATAAACGGCCAGGAAAATAGCAAACTAATAAGTCTCCAGAGAGATTTAAAAATTGAAGGAGGATTA
>JAITAR010000022.1 GCA_031284025.1 Rickettsiales bacterium
TTCGCATGACAGGATCAAAACCTGTTGCCTTACCGCTTGGCTACAACCCATGGAAGCTCACATAGGCTATGATGCTTCTTTGCATAAGTCAATTCAGCGGGAAACTTATGTTTATAGAAACTTATGGCGCTAGCCAAGTAAAAGATTTTTGAGAATATGGACTTTTTCCAGCTGGAGAGAAATTTCTACGACATCGATATCCTTTTTACCAATATTCATATCATTAATTTTAACCCAGTCTTTTTTTGTGGTAATTAGAGTGTAGCCGAATTTCCTCAGAAATTTTAAATCTTCATAGGTGTATCGGTGATGATCAGCGAAGGCTATGAATTTTACAAAATCTATACCCTGGTCGGTAAGGGTTTTTCTGAATTTTTCCGGATTGGCAATACCGCAAAAAGCAACATAGGGTCCATTAGAATATTTTTCTGCGGGCTCCGATAATTCTATAGTTCCACCTATGTTCATCACAGAATATCTGTCACATAGACTACGAATGCCATAGCTATCCTTGCCAACTATCACCGTCAGATCAATGTGTCTACTAACGGCCCTGGAAAAAGTTTCTCTCAGAGGACCGGCTGGCAATAGAAGTCCATTTCCAAAGCCAAACTCACCATAGATCATTAATATAATTTTGTTCTTTACAAAAGTGGGATTTTGTAGTCCATCATCCAACAGGATATAGTCATATTTATAATGTTGATTTATGTATTTTAGTCCTCTAACCCTGCTCCTTGACACAAAGGTATCACCGTATTCGCACAGCAGTAGAGCCTCATCACCGACGATGTTGGCGTTTCTATTGTTCGCGGTTAGTTTGCTGACCCCTTTAAAATTTCCACCATAGCCCTTATTCAAAAAACAGTAGGTTCTGCCGCTGTTTCTGAGAATTTTTGCTATCTCTATGGCCATAGGAGTTTTTCCGGCACCGCCAGCCGTTAGATTGCCAATACACAGAAGGGGAATTTGTGATTTGTAGGGCTTTACGTTAATTAGACATCTTATTCCGTAGAACAAATAGTACAGCAACGACAGTGGAAACAGTATGATGCTAAAGAGAGAGAGATGTTTGGCTCTCCAAAATTCAGGAATTTTCATTCTTACTAAAGTAAAAAATTAGTCTTTCAAAATTATAGAGAAATAGATTTAAAAATTTTCCGAATCTGCCTATATCATGTACGCTATCTACCGCCTGAAGATCGTACCTGTTTACAGAATTTCCATTGGTTACCACTAGCTGTGCTACCACATCATTTTTTTTAATAGGTTTGAATATGTTTTCGTCATATACAAGACGAACTTTAACTCTGTCAATTTCCGAATTTTTGGCTACATAGATAATGTCTCTGTTTGTACAAAACTTAACCTTGTACTTTTCGGAAAGAAATACCTTGCTGCTACCCAATATTTCTCCTTTTTTGAACAGTTCCATATATTTATACTGCTCAAAGCCATAGTCCATAAGAGTTTTAATATCCTCTACTTTGCTTTTTTCACTTTCTACGTGAGCTACAACGGCTATCAATCTTTTTCCCTTCTTCACCGTCGAAGCTACCATTGAATACTTTCCACGCTCGGTATTTCCAATTTTTATGCCATCGGTACCATCATAGTCGGTCAGCAGAGTATTCTTATTTCTTTGGGTTATATTATTGAACGTAAACGACTGCTGTGAAAAATATTTACTATAGTACTCTCCGTGATTCTTTATCAGTGATTGTGAAAGAATGGCCAGATCGTAGACAGACATATAGTGAGTCTTCTCATAGAGGCCCGTTGGGTTTTCGTAGTGTGTGTTCATTAGATTCATATTCTTGGCCGTTTCATTCATCTTTTCGACAAAATTTGCTATAGTTCCACTGCTACCTTCTGCCAAAGTTACCGCCGCATCATTTCCCGAGACGACTATCATACCACTGAGCAAATCATCGACAGTAATTTTCCATTCAGGTTCTAGGTACATTCTTGTGCCATCTTGTCTCCAGGCTCTTATGCTAACTTTAAACTTGTCGTCAATGCTAAATAGCCCTTTCCCTAACATATCAAAAATCACATGGGCCGTCATTATTTTAGTCATAGAATAAGGGGCCACTATATCATCCGCTTTTTTTTGGTACAAAATCTCGCCTGTATCGTAGTCCATAAGAATGGCATAGTCGCAATTCACTTCCACAGCCCATGCTCCGCCAGCTGCAAACATGATGAAAACAACAGTAAAGTATCTAAATATCCTCATAGACTGGATTTTTTAGTTTAAGCTTCTAGATTCACTGATATCTAACTATAGAACAATCGTAATTCATGAAAAATATAAATCCAGAAGAAAGTAGAACCAGAAATAGAAGTTTTACTGAGACCCTGATACTCTACGTTGTATTTTTTCTTATGGCCGAATTCGGTATAGTAAGACCTCTTATGAAAGTGTTAATTGGTAAACAGATGGAAAAAAAAGAAGAAATGGAGGAGCAGCAGAAGGATCGGAAGGTTGTGGCTACCAATGGCCCTGGTGAAAATAATAGAACTAATTTCAATGAAAAGTCGGAATATGTTGTTCTTGAAAATGACTATCTCAAATTAACTCTCAGCACACAGGGTCTTCTACTCAATAATCTAGTTCTCAAAAAATACACAGATGCTGGAGAAAACGTTAGACTTCTTACCCCAGAAAAATCCATTAGCATTGGTTGGCTTTCAAATGATGAAAATATAAAAATTCCTGGAGAAAATACTCTATGGACCGTGGAAAATAACTCAGTGACAACAGGAGACAATGTTACCAAAGTTACACTATTTCATAATAGTGACATGTCTGTTAAATTTAGGATAGTTTTAACTCTGGATGAAAAATATCTGCTAAACGTTGAACAGACCGTTGAAAACAATTCGGCTAGTAAAATTCTACTAAAACCACTTTTGCTGATCAAAAAAAATAGCGAAGAGATTAAAAATAGAAACGATCTGTTCAGTTTCAATGGTGCTCTTGGTGTTTTTGATGATAAAATCCACGAGATAAAAACAAAGAAAATAAGGAATAGCAGCAAAGAATTTTTTAAACCAACCTGGGCTGGTATAACTGATAAATATGGGTTAGTAGCGGCCATAGGAAAAAATCCGGAGGAAGAAAAGGTAAATTTCACAGGCGAAGGGAAAACGCTAGAAGTTAGCTACACAACAAAAAAGGATTTGGAAATTTTGGGAAATTCTACCACTAGCATAGACAGCAAGTTTTTTATGGGAGCAAAAGATTTGGAAATTCTCAAAGAATATTCAAAAAATGAGAGAATTAAGCTGTTAGATAGAAGCATAGATTTTGGAATATTTTATTTTTTAGCAAAACCTATGAATGATCTGCTGAATTTTCTGTATAAAATTACGAAAAATTTTGGTTTGGCTATAATTCTACTGACGGTGACAGTTAAGATTATTATGTATCCAACAGTCAAAAAATCCTTTGTGACAATGGCTCTGATGAAAGAGATCCAGCCAAAAATAAAAACACTACAGAACAGCTACGGCAGTGACAGCACAAAATTTCGCGAAGAATTAGTTAAATTGTACAAAAAATACGATCTTAATCCCCTTGCCTCCATATTTCCGGTATTTGTACAGATTCCGATTTTTTTCTCGCTCTATAAAGTAATATCTGTTAGTCTAAATATGCGTCAAGCCCCGTTCTTTTGGTTTATTAGAGATCTTTCGGCTGCCGATCCAAGTAACATATTGAACCTCTTTGGTCTATTGCCACGGACTATAACTTTCAAAATTGGTCTACTCCCGTGCCTAATGGCGCTAACCATGTATCTGCAGCAAAAACTGTCCAGCAGTATGGATGTGGCAGAGAAATCTGGTGGCAAAAACAAAGTCAGTGACACTGTGGCAACAAGTTCGGAGGTAACAAAATTTATGCCACTGATCTTTCTTTTCATGTTCGCATCCTTTCCTAGTGGTTTACTTCTCTATTGGATATTTAACAATATAATAACAATTGTCCAACAATACTACGTGGTGAACATATATATCAAAAGACATATAAAGTTTCGTGGGTAGAGTTCTATGAATTTTTTACAGTAAATTCTCTCGAATTGCCGAGGATGCGTATTTCTATTGATTTTAGGCGATCCTTTGGAGCTATCCTATAGATCAGTGCAGGCCATTCTATCAAAGATACATTTTGAAAAATACCATCAATATCTAGTTCGTACAGCTCTTCAACCCTCTTAAGCCTGTACAAATCCAGATGATATATTGTGAAATCCGCGCTATCATACATTTTAACTAGATTAAACGTAGGACTGATTACATTCACCTCTGTCTTTCCCTGGCAGCGGAAAAAATAGTTTATGAAGGAACGGGCAAAAAATGTTTTCCCACTGCCCAGATCACCGGAGAGAGCTAATATATCACCTCTCGTAGTACGCCGAGCAAAATCTTCGGCTATCTTTACGGTGTCTAGCTCGGAGTTCGATATATATTGCATAGCATAAAACTAACATAAAGTTAGAAAAACACAAAGCCCTAGCTCCGGTACACCGGAAACTAATCTTTGCCAGATACTTCCGAAAGTCGTAGAACTGCCGCTATTTCTCATCTAGTCAGAGAATCTCTGTAAAATTTGTAGTAAAAACCCCAACTGATAAATATGGTTATGATGTACAAAACACATATGAGTGTAGCTGTAATCCATGTTTTAACTACAAGTCCGAATAAAAAAATCCACACACCAAGTGACGACAGGCGTCCTAGAATTGGGCCAAAATCAACCTTTTTAAAACAAGGAGTTGGTATCTTACTTCCTGCCATAATAGCCACCAAAATAGTGTTAGCCATAACAGCTCCATAGTCTATATTCAGATTTTGATATTCAAATGACAAAACCATTGGCAACAAAACCAGAGAAGCAGCCATAGGTGCCGGAACTCCTTTGAAAAAATACCTATTCAGAGGCTGGCCATTGTCATCATTTACCAGCGAAACGTTAAATCTGGCCAACCTGATGGACATACATACCGCCAGCAGCAGCACCGCCATCCACGCCACAGGCGTAGTAAAGCCATTTTCTCTTAGCATCCAGAGATAGATTACAAACCCTGGCGCTATGCCAAAGTCAAAAAAATCGGCTAGAGAATCCATCTGCGCTCCAAAGTCACTGGAAACATCCAATTTTCTGGCAATACCACCATCAATCTTATCTAAGAGACAAGAAACTATTATGCATAGCACTGCATTTCTGTAGTCATCAAACATAGCTAGTCTCACGGCCGTCAAACCCATGCACAGCGCAAACATCGTAATAATATTAGGTATAGCCTTGACAATTTTAATTCCTATCGTATTTCCTTTTGTCTTCATAAATACTCCTTAAGCTTTAATAACTATTCAGAAGATGTTCCTCGATCTTTTAAATCACTATATTCTGGCAATTACACTTTCGCCTGCAATCATAGTTTGTCCAACCTTTACACAGACCTTAATTTCCTTTGGCAAATATAAATCGACTCTACTGCCAAATCTTATGATACCATATCTATCGCCCCGAGTAACCTCCTGACCTACCGTCAGATTACAAACTATGCGTCTTGCAATCAATCCTGCTATCTGTACAAACGGTATTCTGAGTCCTTCCTTTGTTTCCAGCACACAGCACTGTCTCTCGTTATCCTTACTATTCTTATCCGAATAGATATTCAAAAAAGCCCCATCCCTATACAAAAGCTTCACTATTTTGCCTCCAAAGGGAACTCTCTGCACATGTACATTAAATATACTCAAGAATATGCTAATTCTCGTCCATTCACCACTGGACCCCAATTCTAACTCCTCCGGAGGATTGGCAATTTCTATCTTATCAACTCTTCCGTCGGCTGGAGCTAAAATCACTTCTGGATCATCGGGTGTTACCCTATCAGGGTCACGAAAAAAATACAAACACAGGACCACCACGGCCACCGCCGGGAAGCATATCCTGGGGAAGATGACCGACAACAGACTGACGATAATTGTTAACATAGTCACCATCCCATAGCCCTCTCTGTGGATGGGAACCATCATGGTCTTTAGCATATCTCCGATGGGACACATAGTCTAACCTCTAATAGAAAAACGTAATTGCTGCATCTAATGGTAGATGAAAATATTTTAAAATCAACACGACAGTGATGTTTGAAAGAGCAATACATGAAATTTCTAGAATATGTTTTTCCATGATAGACCCTGCAAATACACTAGCTTTTTATTTTTTTTGAAGTAAAATGAGCTCATCTGTATATAAGTAGGGAATGAAAAAGTTTAATTATATATTTCTTTTTGGTTTACTGCTAGCGGCGGTCTGCAATATTGTCCCTGCAGTACCAGCAATGGCTTCGAATAACACATCGAACAACTTTCATCTTAGAAATGAAGAGTCTCCCGTAATAGGAGCACCGGAAGAAATAATGGAACTTGTGTCATCATTGTTTCCTGATATTTTCAGTGGAATTTCTCTTGAAAGAAGACCAAGAAGAGAATCCTCTAATAGAAATGAAGGATTTACTGTAATAATAGTACCTCTTGCGGGAAGAGTGCTAGAACTTGTGTCATCATCGTTTCCTGATCTTTTAGATGAAAATTTTCATAGAATAGAAACAGAATCAGAAGCCGAAGATGATAGTGGGACGGAGTCCGACACAGATGTTAGAACAGATATGAATACAAATACCGGCATAAATGGTGATGTGATAAACAGTCTGAGAACAGCAGCTGGGCATAGAAATAGTATTAGTTCTCCTCCCATAGGTGATGACTATGAAAGTAATAACTCGAACAGCAGCGAAGATGAAGAAAGTGACGAAATCCCCGATTTAGAGGACGGAAGAAATATAACCATCGACAGCTATATGGCCAGTGATGAGGAAACAGACGGAAACAGTAAAAAAATCGTAAAAAATAAAAGTACTGCAAAAAATATATCGAAGGATAAAACAAAGAAAAATAAAAGAATCGCAAAAAAGAAGAATGCTGAAAAAACTGTAAAAAGGACTAAAATCAAGTAATTTGAATTTTCTATTCGGGGCATTCAACCTATTCTAGGAATTTCGTGCGCGGACACAGCGCTCCCCATCTCTAACAGAAATTGGTCCAGTGAAGATCATTTTCTATTCGACCTCGTTAGCTTCAAGAAATAACGATTGAGAAAGCATGGTAAAGAAGTTTTGGTATGGCACTGGATTTTCTATAGCACTGAGTCCTTTTTGGCCATTTGCCCGAACAATAACTTTATCATTTCCAATGGATCTAACCGAAACCGTTAGTTTTGACGATTTTCCAAATGATGTACCACTAACCATTCCCAGTTCGTCATCGGCTCTATTAACTATAAAATCTAGATCCTGCATAGTTGCTATTACACTTCTCAATACAAGTTTTCTGTCTCCCGTATCAAAGGAACGAGATTGATAGCTACGTAGTTTAACCTGAGATTCCGAAGTTCCTAGAATGCGTTTGTCCACATAGCTACATGAAGTCAACAGAGCGACTATTTCTACAGTAATAAAAAATAAAGAAATCCTTTGCATGAGTTGCTCCTTTCTATATGTCATTGGCAGTCAAAAACAGAGATTGACTCAATTTATTAAAAAAATCTCCAAAAATATCTGGATTATTAATTTTTCTCACTCTAGTCCGACCCATATTATCTGTTATGATATTGGAGAAGCTAATTCTAATGTTATAGCCTCCTTTGTTTCTATTTTGCGTGGAGAGCAGGGTCACGTATATTTTTTGACTAACATCATAGACAGGTTGGCTCCCATTGGCCTGAGCAAAAGATATGGCCATCATTTTTTCAGCTTCAGAACCCGCGCTTCTATCCTTTGTAGCAGTCACTAGACCAAGTTTTGCATTACTTTCCTCTATGGTAAAACCTAAATCCTGTAAAACCTGTATACAGGCCGATAGCATACCGACTTCGTCGTTGGATTCAAAATGCTTTGTCTCCATTTGTCTTTTTTTAATAAGTTGTACGTTATCTACGTGATAATAGTCCCCATATGGAGCACAGGCAGATATTGTTAGCATCAAACAAAGTAGCAGTGTTTTGGTCATGGAATAATTCTTTTTAGAAGCTAGAAGTTTTATAGGAAAAATCTCTAACCATACCATTATTGCTAAATTTAATAATAATTGTCAGAGTTTTTTGACTGGAAGATGAACGATTAATATTTCCCCCTAGCCCTGCCAGCGATAGCAATATTCCATTTCCTTCACTGGATGAAGAAACACTGGTAGAAATTTTATCATAGATCCAAGTTTCTCTTCTTTCACTATCTGTAGTTATCATATTAGGCGAACCAAGAGCTTCTACAACTTTCGTCGAACTCATTCCAATTTTAATTTCCCTCTGCACATCAGCAACTGTAATTGTCGCCTGCTCCGGCGGAAGATAATTCGAGCAGCCTAACAGGGCCACTAGTGGGAATGCTCCCGCTAAAATAATAAAAAGTAAATTCTTCTTCATATGATCTCCCTAATTAGTAGTGATTAAACATAAATCTAACTGAAATACGGCAAGGGGCTAAACTAGTTTTCTATTTTTTCAGTTTCAAATAATACCTCAATGGCAAAAACACAGCTCCCTCAAATTCCCTTTTGTCTATGTTTCTGCTATTAAGTTTAAACTCATATACTTTAAGTGCAAGATGAATTTATTGCCATTGAAACCATTGTAGATTTTTCAACCATCGATATATTCTATCAACCTTCTCTACAAAGTTATTTGTCCCTAGAAAATACAAAACCACTCCAGCGTACCTTTTCGACGAATAGCTATAGTTATAGTTTATAGCTTGCTGTGTACTCTATCGTTGTGGATTTACTGAAGATTAAATCACAATTTCCAATTTCTGAACTTTTTAGTCGTTTGCTATTTTTGCGCATTATCTCTAAATTATCTCTGAAGGCCTCTATTTCGGAGATAACTATTTCTTTTTTTTCTGTTTTTTTTCTCAACTCCAGATCTTTAACATCATATTTTTTATTGATGTCATTTTTTGTTTCATCCTCCTTCCATTTGCCACTATACACTGTTCTTCCATTTTCATCTATGAATTTTCCATTTCCATCTCTTTGATCATTTTTCCAATTACCAACGTATTCATAGCCATTCTTATATTTACAGGTGCCCACTCCTTCCCTAACGCCATCGCGCCAAAAGCCTTCGTAGATTTCACCGTCAACCCACATATATCTTCCCTTACCACACATATCATCATTTTCCCATTCGCCTTCATATATGTCTCCATTGGCGTAAATTTGCTTACCTTTTCCGTCTTTTCTATCATTAAGCCATTCACCTTCATAGACATCTCCATCTGAATAAAAACATTTTCCAATTCCTTCCCTTTTACCATCATCATTAAATTCTCCCTCGTAGATATCACCGTTAGCAAATTCTCGTCTAACTACCTCAACATTTCTTCTGTGTTCTTCGCCGTAGTTAGATATCTCACTGTCTGGTTTCTGTGTCTTTATTTTTTTTATTTCGCCATCATGCCATAGGTCACTATGTACACTGCCATCTTTGGCTATAGTTCTTCCTTTGCCACTTCTGACATCGTATTTCCAGTTGCCATCATATATTTCATCGTTGCTATAGAACATTTTTCCTTTTCCATCTCTTGCACCATTCTTCAAACTTCCTTTGTAGTATTCGCCATTTTTCCATATGTAAGTCCCTTTTCCACTAATTACATCATTTTTCCAATCGCCTTCGAAGAAGTCACCATTGGCATAGAACATTTTTCCTCTACCATCTTTCATGCCTTTTTTAAAGGTACCTTCGTAGATGTTATTATCAGGGTATATGGTAAGCAGTTTCTGTTTTTTAGAGAAAATACCCTTCGGCACAGCGGAGCCATCTTTTGCTCTGATGGTTTTAGCTAATAATCTATCTCCGTATAGTTCGCATTCATAGATTTTATTATTAGCATCCCTAATCGTTACATTCACCTTGCAACTACTTAGTTTCCCATTCATAGGCCTCCTGTTACTTTTTTAAAAGAAATTACTAGAATCGACTAATAGACTAATAGTGAAAAATAATTATTCAATAGATAACCGTCAAA
>JAITAR010000107.1 GCA_031284025.1 Rickettsiales bacterium
CAGTTTATAGTGCCCTATACGGCAACTACCATTGCTGAGTATTTCATGGAGCAGGGAAAGCATGTCTTGGTAGTCTACGACGATCTCACTAAACATGCCCGGGTACACAGAGAAATATCTCTGCTACTGGAAAAAAATCCTGGGAGAGAGGCCTATCCCGCTGATATTTTCTACGCCCACGCGAGACTTTTAGAAAGATCTGCCAATAGAAAAAAGGAGATTGGAGGTGGTTCTATAACATCACTGCCCATAGTGGAGACCGAGTCGGGTAACATTTCGGCCTACGTGCCAACCAACATAATATCCATAACCGATGGACAGATATATCTCAGTCCAACACTATTTCAAAACGGAATATTGCCAGCAATAGACGTTGGAAAATCTGTATCTAGAATTGGCAGCGCCGCCCAGCTGGCTGTCTACAGAGATACGGTGAAAACACTGGGTATGGATTATTCACAGTTCGAAGAGTTGGAATCATTTTCAAAGTTTTCTATGAATCTTGACGAAAACACGGAAAAAATCATAGCAAGGGGAAGGCAGATAAGAGAAATTCTGAAACAAAAACTTCATAGCCCTTTGACTGCGGCGGAACAGATAGGAATTTTTATGTGTCTAAATAATGAAGTACTCAATAAAATTTCTCCGGAGAAAATGGAAGAAGTGCAAAAAATCATTGTAGAGGTGGTGAATGAAAATTCAGAAAAATTTAACGATACAGTCAAATCTGGAAGAATTTTAGAGCAAAATTCGATGAACTTTTTTCTAGCAAAGGTAAAAAGTAAATTGGGTGAGTAGAAATGGAAAATCTTAATGTATTAAAAAATGAACTGAAAGCGACGATAGAACTCAAGGAACTTGTATCTACGATGAAAACCCTTGCGGCTACAAATATAAAGATCTATGAAAAAATAGCCTCTAACCTGATGAAGTACCAGTCTAACGTTGATCTTGGTTTACAGGCAATTCTCAAGCAAAATCCAGACATTCTGAATCATGTTAGCTATGGAGAAAATTATCAGAAAAAAAACAGACAGAATGGCAGTAGAGAAAAAATCATGACAATGGTTCTGGGATCAAATCAGGGACTCTGTGGAAGATTCAACGATAGAATGGTAGACTTTTTCCTGGAAAACAGTAAAATAGATGAGGATAGCTACATTGTGGCGATAGGGGATAGAGTAGATACCCTCTTGGCATCTAAAAAAATCAGAATAGATAAACATTTTGCTGCTCCAAACTCTAGCAAACAAATAATATGGCTTGTCTACGACATATTCAATTTGATCGAAAGAATTTTGCTTGAGGAAGGATTGGCAAAGGTTAGTGTATATTTTACTAGCTACAACAGCACTAAAAACGAAAGTTCGATTGTTAGAAAAAGAATATTTCCTCTAGAGAAAAAAAATTTCTATAGTCTGGGAAACAAAAAATGGCCGACTAATAACATTCCCTACTGGCGAATTGGCAGTGATAAATTAATATCCGGCTTTATACAGCAGTACATATTTCTTGGCATATACATGGCCATAGTAAATTCTATGGCGGCGGAACAGCTAAGTAGGCTTGTAACTCTTCAGAATGCCGAAAAAAATATTAGAGACTATAAAGCTGAGATATCTCTGAAACTTAACCAAACTAGGCAAAATATTATAACGGCAGAATTACTTGATAGTATATCAGGTATAAAATCTTTGCATAAAAATAGTTATAATACAAATTTATAATTAAACTTATGAAAATATTTTGTTGACAAATAACTCATAACAATTTATTAACATTTACTTAATAGTCATTACTATGATATAATTTTAGGCATTTCAATATATGACCGGAGAAATAATTACAGATATTCATGAAAGCCGCAAAGTTAGCACGGCTAAAAGAATTCCTAAGTTCGCCAGCGTTTTTTTAGAAAACGAGATTTTAAAATGTAAAAAGTCATCGGATGTAGCTAATCTGAAGGCGCAGCTGAAAATAGTCGCTAGAAACTATGGCTGGACAAAACTCGAAAAAAAGGCGGGATTGAGCAGAACTACCCTATACAACACACTAAACGGTAAAAAGGAACCGAGATTTAGCAATTTTCTGAATATTCTGGACATACTCGGTTTTGACTTCTCAGTAAAAAGGCGTGAAGAATAGATATCTTTGATAGTCTGAACGGCTGTTGAACATGCGGCAGCTCCGACCGAGAACACTAGTGTAAGCGGGCTATACCATGGGTGTAAACCTATTCCGAAAATTATAGATTTCTATCTAGCGAATTCCTCTACGGTGACATCGTTGGATACTAGAGTATAGTTGTTTCTGTCACTTAGAGTTTTCACAATTGAATCACCATTGGTGAATTTAAAGATAACTATTGGCATATTATTACCTTTGGCCAGAGCAAAGGCAGTTTGATCCATGATTTTTATGTTTCTTCTCAGAACCTCATCAAATGTTATAGTCCTGTATCTTATAGCATCCGAAAATTTCTTAGGGTCCTCGCTATATACCCCATCAACCTGAGTACCTTTAAAAACTACATCACAGCACATTTCCGAAGCTCTCAAAACTGCAGCCGTATCCGTAGTGAAATATGGATTGCCAGTGCCAGCAACGAATAGCATAACATTCCCATTTTCTACGTGCTCCAACGCTTCTTTTCTGTTGTAAGCTTCGCATATTTTTTCTACTCTCAGAGCCGACTGCATTTCGGTAGGAACACCGAGACGCAGTAGAAAACTTTGCAGTGCGATCCCGTTCATTATAGTCGCGAGCATACCCATACAATCCGCATTTGTCCTATCTATCAGATTCTCTGAGTTCGACACCCCTCTAAAAACATTACCACCGCCAATTACTGCACATATCTGTATACCCTGCCTGTGCAGCTGAGATATTTCGTCTGCCACCCTTCCTATAGCTTCAGCATCATAGCCAAAACTTTTTTCCCCCATTAGACTTTCACCCGAAATCTTAAATAAAATTCTTTTAAAATTCATAGCAACTATGTAAATTTGCGTAAAAATACAGGAAACTTTTATAAAATCAACTACCCAGATAAAAAAGAAATGAAACTGCCCATATATGAATATGGTGTATTAAAATTTCTGATGTGGCACATGAAATAATAACAATAGACTGTGCAGCTTAAATAGCTTTGGATTTTTAATAATTTTTGGCTAACATATTAAGTATAACTAGCCAATGGCTATATTAAACGATAGCAGCTCGTTTTTACCTATTATTCGTTGATTTTTGAGAATCTATTTTCTACTCTACGCCTATGCTAACTTTCTCGAGAGATATGAAGGTAATCGAGAGTGTTTGGATAGCTTTGCTTTCGTTGCCAGTTTGTTTTTTCTCTGTAGAGGCAACCTCTTCCGTGGAGAGAGAACAACAGCGAGAGAGTTATAATAATGTGAAATTTTTTGGTAGATTTCATATGGCGTTTCCTGTGGGAGGCACGGCCTACGACACAAGGTCAGGAGAATTGGATATCGCTGATCTTAACCTGGGAGCCTATGCAACTATTACTAACAATGTCAGCCTATTTGTGAGACTCACAGCAAAGCGTCACAGCGGGCAGCTAACAGCTGCTAATGTGTTCCTGAATATTAAGGCCGTCGACAAACTAATCTTTTCGCTAGGACAGATGAAGAGCAGATTTTCAATGGATGATAGCATTACAGCGGATCACAGTCTATTCGATGACCATCGCATTTCCGTTAGCCAGTGGGAGGGTTTTTTGAGCAGTGGTATTGGTTTAATGGGTAAGTATGTAGCTGAAAATTTTGGATTATTAGTCGGACGTTTTGGCAATAGCATTAGCGACGATCCGAGTACTACGGAGAAGGAAACGATTTCACAGAGATACTACCTAAATCCCTACAGAGACAGCGATAAAATTCTCCATCTGGGAATTAATCGAATACATTTTAGGGATCACAAAAGCTCAAATTTGTTGGATCGATTTGGCCTCGAGTTTGCTGTAAACTACTCTGTACTCAATCTACAGATAGAGAAAAAATATAGAAACTTTCTCGAATCGAATATGCTGAGTTTTTTGTCTAGAAATTTTTTTAGTTCCGACGCCAAAAAAAATATGGAGAAAAATCGAGAGGTGGTAAAATACAATGAGAGTTTTTATATTCAGCTAAACATTAGTCTAACGGGTGAAAGCCTGGAATACAAGAATGGACTCTTTGAATCTATAAATGTTAGAAGACCATTTGGCAAGAGTAATGGCTTCGGCGCCTTTAGTTTGGCCTTTAGATTTGTCGAATACGATCTATGGATGCCAAAACGAGAATATAGAGAATATGCCGTTGGTCTCAATTGGATTCCAACGAATAATATGAGATTCTCTCTGCAATATTCCTATCTGGATAATGAACTAAATGCCGCAGCTAAAGCAAATGGGGGCAGTGGAAAAGGAAATCTTGTCAGTTTAAAATGGAAACTGTTTTTCTAGAATCTATCAGTAATTTTATATGACAGAACGTATCACAGCTAGTGGCTGGTTAAATTTAAACAAACCTAGGGGCCATGGATCCAGTAGAGTTGTGGCTGTAGTTAAAAAAATTACTGGAGCTAAAAAAGTCGGGCATGGAGGAACACTTGATCCGCTGGCAAGTGGAGTTCTACCCATTAGCATTAACAATGCCACCAAACAGACAGAATTTCTAATGAATTATTCTAAGACATACCTATTTGATATAACTTTTGGCGAATTTAAAGATACCTATGATGCTGAAGGCGCAACGGTAGAAAAAAATGGCCTAGTGCCATCGGAAAATGACATAGATAGCATTTTGAATAATTTTATAGGCTCGGTAGACCAGGAGCCGCCGGCATATTCGGCAATAAAAATAAATGGTAGAAGGGCCTGCGATCTAGCCAGAAGCGGCGTCACTGTGGAGCTAGCTACTAGAAAGGTTATCATAAATGACTTGAAATTTATTGGTTTCATAAATTATGATACTGCAAGGTTCGTTGTAGACTGCAGTCGTGGCTGCTACGTAAGAAGTCTGGCTGTAGCTATGGCTAGAATCTTGGGAGTATTGGGATACGTATCCAAACTGGTAAGACTGAGGGTAGGTAATTTGTACATTAGCAACAGTTTAGAGGTCAGCGAACTGACTTTAGCTGAAATTACTAGAAATTTAATAGTGTACTAGGATTTTTAAAGGAATGAGGAGTTTAATATTCATTAATTATAATCCTGATGTGAGATTGGATCGGTTCATACTCAGTGAAATCAGGAAACTTGAGAGTCTAAGAGATAAATATTCCAGGAATAAAATTCAGGAATTTGTCTCCTCTGGCTGTGTCAAAAAGAATGGCATACTGATAGAAGATAATTCCTGCAAATTAAAAGTGGGAGAACAGATCACTATGGAGCTCTCTGAGGATATTGGAGCGATTAGACCGAGGTCTGAAAAAATACCTTTGAACATAGTCTACGAAGACAATGATCTGCTAGTTATAGATAAGCAGGCAGGACTGGCAACCCATCCACCAGGATTTGGAAATCTGAGCGCAACCACACTGGTAAACGGTCTGCTGTGGCATTGCGGCAGCAATCTATCGGACATCGGGGGGGAACTTAGACCGGGAATTGTACATAGATTAGACAAGGATAGCAGTGGACTTATGGTTGTCGCCAAAAATAATGCTTCCCACGAGTCACTGAGAACCCAGCTATCAGAGAGACAGCTAAAAAGAGTTTATTTTGCTGTGATCTGGGGAATTATGGTGCTAAAAAATGGTAAGATAGAGGGTTTTATACATAGACATAGCTACAACAGATTAAAAATGACGATGGGCAGCAGTGGCAGATACTCAATGACAAACTATAGAGTGCTTAGAGAATTTGGGGATATTGCCAGTTTAGTGGAATGTAAACTGGACACTGGCAGAACTCATCAGATAAGAGTACATTTTTCAAATCTGAGACACCCTCTCATAGGAGATAAATTATATGATGGTAATCTAAGAAAAATAAAAGGAGAAGAAAAGGATTCTAGGCACGAATTCATCGAGAATTTCCCACGACAAGCTCTACACTCGAAACACCTAAGCTTTTCGCATCCCACCACTGGCGAGCTGCTAAATTTTGAGAGCGATATGCCAGCCGATATACAAAGCCTTGTGACAAATCTCGACAGTCTAACCACCCATTGCCAACCTACTGGCATTCCTTCCGAGGGGATTTAGAAAGTTCTTCGGCTACCAGACTATACTGCGTGAACTATTGCTAATTGGTTGCGGGGGTAGGACTTGAACCTACGACCTCCAGATTATGAGCCTGGCAAGCTACCAACCTGCTCTACCCCGCGCTGATATTACGACGGATAGCATTAATTGTTAATTTTAAAATTTCAAGGATTAATTTTTGGTTGCCAATTTCGTGGAAACTATCCTACACTTAGCCAATAATTCTTTACAATTAAAAAAAATTAAGCCAACTTACAGTCATATTTAACCATTCTGTTACTTGATGAGAATTTTAGAAAAAAACAAAATTGGTGAGCGGTGGGTAAATTTCATTTTTCGCTCTAGTCTGACGATAGCTATCATTTTTAATATCGTAGCGGTGGGCAGGGCCAAAGCTGAAGATGTGAATAATTTTGATGGACTGCAGAATGCTATCGGCGATAGTAACAAAAATTATATAGATATAAATCAAAACATATCCTTTGACAATGAAATAGCAATCAATCGTAGTAACCTCACCATCTCCGGACCGGAGGGAGTGGAGGAAGTCAAATTAAATGGCAGTGGACAGCATAGATTTTTTACCATAGGAGAAGATCAGAAAAATATTTCACTGAAAAATCTACATCTGGAGAATGGCAGTAGTGGGGTTGGATCTGACCACAACAGTGGTGGTGGGGCTATTCATCTGAACGCAGGAGTAGTGGTCAACCTAGAAGGTCTTACTTTTAGCAACAATCAGACTAGATCTCTAGGAGGAGCTATCTACTCCTGGGGAACCAACAACGACAACAGAAATAGCCTAAATTTCACGGGAAAAACCATCTTCGACGGAAACAAAACTATTGTAGCCACCAACAATGGTGGAGCTATCTTTGCTTACTATTCAACGCTGACCTTTGGAGGAGGGCCAACAATCTTTAGAGGCAACAGTAGCGCAGTCAATGGAGGAGCTATCTATGGTTACTATGGTACAAAACTGATCTTCGGCGAAAATGTAACTTTCACAGAAAATAATTCTGCCGGCAATGGTGGAGCCATCCGTTCCTATGGAGAGAATGCCACTAACAAAAATATTTTGAAATTTGAAGGAAATGCTACCTTTGTGGGAAATAGCGCCAATAAAGACGGCTATGGCGGCCATAGCTACAATGGTGACGGTGGAGCCATCTACGCCAAAGATTCATCACTAACCTTTGGAAAACTACTAGCAACCTTTGAAAACAATAGCAGCATAGGCTCTGGAGGAGCCATATATGGCTACCATGGCACAAAACTGATCTTCAGCGGAGATGTAATTTTCAGAAAAAATAGTTCTGTTGACAGTGGTGGAGCCATTCGTTTCCAGGGATTGGATGCCAACGACAGAAATAGTTTTGAATTTAAAGGAAATGCTACCTTTGTGAGAAATAGCACCACTGAAGGCGGTAATGGTAACGGTGGAGCCATCTTCGTTGAAAATTCATCACTAACCTTTGAAAAATTAGCAACCTTTGAAAACAACGGCAGCAGAGGCGATGGTGGAGCTATCTGTGGCAATCATGGTACAGAACTGACTTTCGGCGGAGAGGTAATTTTCACAGAAAATAGTTCTGCCGGCGCTGGTGGAGCCATCCGTTCCCGGGGAAAGAATGCCGCTAACAAAAATATTTTGAAATTTGAAGGAAATGCTACCTTTGTGGGAAATAGCGCCAATAAAGACGGCTATGGCGGCCATAGCTACAATGGTTACGGTGGAGCCATCTTCGTTGAAAATTCATCACTAACCTTTGGAGGACTAGCAACCTTTGAAAACAACAGAGCAAGATGCGGTGGAGCTATTTTTGCCTATAGCAGCGCATCTATAGAATTCAATGATGGTCTGC
>JAITAR010000043.1 GCA_031284025.1 Rickettsiales bacterium
AAGAGAAGAAGAGGAGAAAAGAAGAAAAGAAGAGGAAGAGAGAAAGAGAAAAGAAGAAGAAGAGAGAAAGAGAAAAGAAGAAGAAGAGAGAAAGAGAAAAGAAGAAGAAGAGAGAAAGAGAAAAGAAGAGGAAGAGAGAAAGAAAAAGGAAGAAGGAGGGAAAAGAGCAAATAAATATTTTAGAACCAGTTTTGCTTCACTTGAAACACATCTTGGCCATAGTCTTGACAAAGGAAAATACGTAGAAAAGTACCATAGAAACACTGGCAAGAAAATAAAATCAGGAAATAATAATATAGGGTGGATTAACGACTGAAAGTAGAATAATTACAGCACAGCAATTGATTCCTCTGAAAACATGCGAGTGCCGCAGGAGGCCAGCTAACCACTTTAAACAGTGCGACAGCAGAGTGGTAGATCTTAGGGTGTGGTTCTAGAGCCACGAAAAGTCTATCGATAGCCTGATCATGCTAATCTTTGACTATAAGATTATTATTGCTGTGATTTTCGCTATTTACTTCATTCAAAAACCTCAGTTTGGCATCCTGTTTGTCAACACCCATAGAAAAACCCACAAAATAATAACTTCCTCTGCGATCAAGACTGTACATAAGTATGTTGTTGCTCTCCAGGCCACTTAAAAGCAGAAGTAGAGACAAAAATACAAATCTCAGAGTTAATGGCATAAATATGGCTAAACTGGCCATCACGCAGGAAAGTGCCGCAACCTGCCATAGACCGTGGAACAAAAACCAAAACACATTGAAAATAACTGCATAAAAATTTACTCCTTCCTCAATGAGGAGAACATCATCAATTTTTTCAGCTTTTTTATCTTTTTTTACAAAAATTCCGTAGGTTCTCATATCCTAAGTTTTTAAAATTCTAAAACTAATCTCTTCGGAGAGTCTATTTAAATCTTTTTTATTTGGAATATAGTTCAACAAAAAATCTACCTGGTTGAATTGGTTTCTGAACCAGGTATACTGTCTCTTAGCATAATGTCGAGTATTTTTGACAGCTAGATCAATTGCATCTTCGCGGCTCAGTCTTCCACTGAGATACTGTTTTATTTCTAAAAATCCAATGGTGTAGGAAATTGGATAATTTCCGTCAGAAATATCTGGGTATTTTCCCGTAAATTTCTCTACCTCCCTAGTTGCATTCTCAAAAAACGCTCTGAATCGCAACTCGCACCTGCTGTAGACAATGTCTCTGTCGGGGAGCACATTCACAAAAAATATGTTTTTGCGATCAAAAATCGAATTATTTGGTATATTTTCCAATTCACTCAATTTTTTTCCTGATATTTTGTATATTTCATACAGGCGTATAAGTCTTTGGCGATTACGGTAGGTTACTGTAGACACACCTGTGGGATCTACTTTTTGCACAATTCTATAGAATTTGTCCCAACCCAGAGTGTCGTACATAGCATTTAGTTCTTTTCTGAGACAAAGATCTACATTTGGAATTTCTTTGACACCACTCACTAATCTAGATAGGTACATTCCGGTTCCCCCGACAACTATGGGCAACTTCTCTGCTTCAATGGCTTCTCTGATTTTTTCTGTGGCATCTTGCAGCCATCTAAAAGCATTACCACGATCGTAGGGTGAATAGATGCCGTACAGCTTGTGTTCTACCAATCCTCTAGAATCCTCAGTCGGCTGTGCCGATAGCACTGGCAGCCCCTGGTACAGCTGCAGAGAGTCGGCATTTATGACAATCCCGTCATTTTTCCGGGCCAGCTCCAAAGCCAAATCTGATTTTCCACTGGCCGTCGTTCCACCTATAACCACAATCTTACTCTTTACCATCTATAGCCACACCCATAAAGTATCCACTAATTCTTTCGGTGATTTTGGTGGTCGGGGTGAGAGGATTCGAACCTCCGACCTACTGCTCCCAAAGCAGCTGCGCTAGCCAGACTGCGCTACACCCCGTGCATTGTATTTATTCTACGCCAATCTTTTTCCTACGCTAAGATCCCTCTTGCACCGATTAGACAGTCAGCACCTTTCTTCCCTTCGCCCTTCTTCTATTCAAAACCAGTCTTCCATTTTTTGTAGACATTCTAATTCTGAATCCGTGCGTTCTTTTTCTCTTAAGAATACTTGGCTGAAACGTCCTTTTAGTTGCCACAACTGAACCTAACTTTATCGATCTAAATGTAGGGCTAAACGGTAATGGTTAATTTTTAAAAAACAAGCGGCCACATTAAACTGGGGTCTACCTATCAACCGTAGGTAATATGTTTTAACCATATTTCCTAGATTGGCAGATATAAACTCTCCATTAATCTAGAAAAAATTGCCCTAAACCTCTGTATAGCGACAGTGAAATTCTCAGTTTTATGCATATAAATCCTGTAAAAGGAAATTAGAAAAATTTTCCTAGGAATAGGGCTAAAAATCTGAAAAGTCCTACAGTAGATCAAGAACTATTTAGAAGTCATCTGTGTAGAAGAGTTTCCTCGATTTTGATTTTCAACTTTAGAAGTGAATGATTGAGATTCTGTGTTTTTTCGACTTTTTAAAATCTCTTTAATTCTTTTCTCTAAATTATCAGAAGGTAAGTAGGAGACAAGGTTGACTTCATTTTCTTTCACTAATTTTTTGCTCGCCGTGACAGCTACGTTATTGCTTCCAAGCTCTTTCTCTATAACTCTTCTCATAATTTTATCCCCACAGATGTAACTGCCCACAGTACAATGAAAAAAATCTTCATCATCGGGATGATCGTGATAGGCACATAAAAGGATCATCATTCTTTCATAGGACCCATCCTCATTTTTCTCCTCGGTTAGAGCCGATTCCATACTTTTATAGTAACTGTATTCATAAACTGTAAATTCGCTTTTTTCTGCCATGTCTAATCCAGAATCTTCATTTTTATTACTTATATCCTGAGCATTACATCAGATAGTAGAACTTGTATATACTAGTCATGGTATAAAGTCAATTAAAATCTAGCTTAATTTTTAATAAAAATCCAATACTCTTATCCTTGAGTTAACTTCTTTCTAAGATTTGTCTTCTCTTATTTTTCCTGTTTCTCTGGAAAAATGGGTCTTTTCATCAGAAAAAGGCGGGGAGCTATGATAGGCCCTGAGAGTAAGCGAAGATCAATGTTTTTATAATTTTTTCATATTCCTGAATATCCTGCTAACTCATTTTTTGAGTTGATTTTTAATGAAACTCCTGTACTATTGTCCGAAGGTTAATTTATTAATTATATCTAATATGTTCAAAGGAAAGTTTTACGTTCTGGTTGTGTTTTCTATGTTTTTGTGTGGTGTAGGTGTGGCTGGTGCCACTAGTGTGGGCAAGTTCAAAGTCCACAATGTCGGATTTTATCTTAACATGAAAGAAACTCTGACCGCGGAGAAAAATAAGGATGGGTCCTATCAAAGAATGATGGTCCTTTTATGTGCCTATCACGATCATCCCGATGATGAAGATTTTTTTCATTGTACTGTGGGCAGTTACATCTGTGGGGATGAAATTATGAAGAGAGTTATAGAGAAAGAGCTTAAGGGGGTAAAAGGTGCGGCTGATATCGAAGAAGTGTCTAAAGGTTTGCTTGCTGGCACATATGGCAAATCTTGTAATTGCGGAGAATGCAAAAAACTTAATAGGAAACGTTAGCATTATAGAAATGGCCGGAGTATAATAAATACACTGGTCTGAAATGGTTTTTGGTCACGTGATTTTGGTGTGACCTAATGTTTCTTCTCTCTATTTTTTATTTATCTTTGAAAGGAGAGGACCCCCTTGGGTTCGCCCTAGTAGTATGTGGGGCGCGGGGGGCCCCTCCGGGATTTTCGGTGCAGTGGGAGGACGGCGACGTAGTACGATGTGCCGGTGGTGTTTTTGAATAGTATTTTGGTATTTCCTAATCACCACGCCTGATCCCTCTGGATAGTAGAAGCGCTGGATGTTAGTGACCACCTGCCGATAAGGCTAAGCTTGGAGACGACCTTTGGAGAGGAGGATGGTTGAGTGCGCTGTTACTCTTTTCGGC
>JAITAR010000079.1 GCA_031284025.1 Rickettsiales bacterium
AAGCTTGTTGTAGTGGGTGATAGAGAGGTGTTGGAGGAAATATACGGCAGTCGTAATGAATTAGGAATCTTGCCCGATGGAGAACTGAGAGTAGCGGTGGAGAATGAAAAATTCGACGAACAGGCCTTTCTCAGAGCTAGCGAAAGGGCTGTGGTGACAATTCTTGATGCCTTTTCCGATAGGAGAATAGACATATTGCAGAAATTGCTTATGAAAGATTTGTTTGAGGTGCTTAGAGAAAAAATAGAGAACATGGGAGAAAATATCCTCAAGTTAGTGGTTGTGTCCTTCGAAGAAAAAAATATCGTCGAGAAAATCATGCGGAACAAATCCAACGAGGTCATTACCGTAAAATTAAAAATCGCCATGAGACAGGTGAACTATATTGAGGACAAAGACCACAATGTGGTTTCGGGTTCAAAGAGCAAAATGCGCAAAGTATTGGAGGAATGGACATTTGTCAAATCTCAAAGTGAAAAAAGGGGAGTTTGGCTGTTAAAATCTTTAAATAGGTGTTCATCAGTCTAGTTTTAACTATAGGACTGTCGCTATCTATAATCCAAAGGGCGGAAGGTACTGCGGAGATTCCAGAGGTATTTCAATCACAGAATAGCGCTGAAGTTTTTTTCAAAAGAGTAGATTACAGCGACCTGCGTGGCTGGGGTCAGGATGACTATAGGGAAGTTATTAAAGTTTTTCTGAAATCCTGCGAAAGAATTATACCTCCGAAGAGGGAACAATTGGTTTTTACCCAGCTAGGCAGAAATGTGACTAGCAATGACTTCTACGGTATCTGCAGGATAGCTAGGGCTATAGAAAACTATGATGGGGAATACATACGAATGTTTTTTGAGAAATACTTCGTACCCTATAGAGTCATAGACACAACTTCTGGTGCCTCTCTGTTCACAGGTTATTATATTCCAAAAATTTTGGCAAAAAGGACCAGAGATGAAGTTTTCAGATATCCTATATATAGGAGGCCACCAGAATTAATAAACGGGATAAAATACTACACAAGAAAACAAATTCATAGCGGAGCTTTAGACGATAGAAATCTCGAGATGTTATACACAAATGATCCGGTGGAGTTATATTTTATGCATATCCAGGGCTCTGGAATAGTAAAACTTGTGGAAGAGAACAGATTTACGTACGTTGGCTTCGATGGCAAGAACAACTGCAACTATTCCCCTCTAGGGAAGAACATCGCAGCTAATAGTCTTTTAATACCCAGAGAACTTAGAATGGACGCCAGAACATTGAAACGTGAATTAAAGAAAGATATAGCCAGGGCAATAGAACTGCTTAATGCAAATGAATCCTACGTATTTTTCAAATTTCTGAAAAATAGTAAATTTACCGGTGCTTTTGGCACTGAACTTATTCCCTTCAGAACAATGGCTGTGGATAGCAAATATATACCACTAGGCTTTCCTCTCTGGGTAAATACGAAACACACAAGAGAAAATTCAAATGTAGAATTCAGTAGAATACTGTTTGCCAATGATGTTGGTTCTGCAGTGAAAGGAGTAAACAGAGGTGATATTTTCTTTGGTTTTGGCAAGGATGGTGAAGAAAATTCTAGTTTTCAGTATGCCAGTGGCCAATATTTTCTGCTAATACCGATTAAAATAGCAAAAAAACTTAGATAAGTTTTGTATCTAGAAAAATTCCAGATAATCCTAAAAACTATAGCCCACCACAGCACCACCGGAAAAAGATCTATAGCCGCTAGCACCCCGATAGCTGCCGCTCAAAAAAACTGACATATTTTTATTCAACTCATAGCTGCAGCCCAGAGCCACAGAGCCAGACAGTTTGCCCACATCAGTTGCCCTGCTTTTCAATTTGCCCGAGCTGGCGTATTCTGTGAGACTGGCTGATAGCTCTGGATTGGAGTAGGATAGCAGGTAGCTGGTGCCAAGGGATATGAATGGTCTGAAATTGGCTAGATCCATAGCTATGGTTAGACCGAAATTGCCAGCCACCAGGTGATGGCTGCCACCATCTATCGTTAAATTTAAAACTCCTGCACCCTCCTCGCTAAATTTGCCGTAGCTTAGCAGAGAAGTTTCTAGCGATGCCGAAGGAGTGAAAATCAGATAGCCTCTAACTCTAAATTCTTTCTCCAGCGCCATGGCTGCATTGAATATGTTGGTGGAAAAATTTGATTTTGCTATCTCATTTAGTTTTTCTATACTTCGGTCAATTTTGTGACTATTTCTTCTGTAGGACAGATTGAGAGCTATATTGAAGTTGTTTATCACCTCAGTTTCCAGTCGAAGAGCCATAGCCAATCCAAGGGCGGAGGCTTTGCTACTCTGGCTGTCTTTGAAAGAATGACTAGCCAAATCACCAAAGAAAGCCAGAGAAAGGTCTCTGCCGAACATTAGGTTTCTAAAGCTGTAGCCATAGTTAAGTCTGATAGCTGCGGCATTGTCTGCAAGTCCACTAGTTAATTTACTATTGCTGTAGATGGGCTCCAGCACCACGATGTTGGAAGGAACAGGCCGACTGATAACATTCCCCTGGCTGGAGAGCAGATTCATTGTAATAATGTCAGTCAGCAGTGAGGGAGATATTTGGCTGAGAACTGTTTTTTGATCTTCCTGATTTTTGAAATTCTCTATGCGGTCCAGCATGTTATTTATTCTGTCATCGCCATAATTTTCAAAGTAG
>JAITAR010000080.1 GCA_031284025.1 Rickettsiales bacterium
ATAGAAAAACTAAATGAGATAGCAAAATCCAATTTTTCCACCAACACATTCAATGCAGCTATGGCACTGGAAAAAGAATTCAGAGTGAGAGGCTATCTAATTTTCACCCCTTCAGCATCACTGGAAACTTCTCTGCTAGGTTACAGCAAATTCAGCGAAGAGGGTGCAGGAGTTTTAAATTTAACGATAGACGGTGGCAGCCATCACCTGGTGGCTGGCAATTTCGGTCTAACCATGGCTCTAGATCTAGACAGATTTAGACCATTTATCTCTCTGGGCACCAGCTATCTACTGTCCTATTCCAATCCAGAGCTATCAGCCAGTCTCACCGAATACGCCAGCTCGAGCAAATTGAAAAGTAGAGGTACGGAGGTGGGCAAACTGTCTGGCTCTGTGGCTCTGGGCTGCAACTATCAGTTGGCTAAAAATGTGTCAGTTTCTTTGGCAAGTAGCTATCGGGGTGCTAGAGGCTATAGATCGTTTTCTATTGGTGCTGTGGTGGGCTAGAGTTTTTAGGGTTTTTGGAAAATTTTACTTTTTATCTCACAAAATCGAAAGGAAATGAAAAAATGGCCTACACTGATGCAGGCGTAAATTTTCCTATCAGTTGTTTCCTTTTATTCTCATCTCTTTCCTAAAAAATTCATTTTTATTCTAATAATTGTTTATTTTTGTTTTTATTGACATAAAAATAATAGTTGATTTCTTATTAGCAATAATTACACTGACCGTTTAGTTAGAGAAAATTGGAGGAACTATGTCCAAAGGAAATGCGAAGGCAAAGTCTAGTGCACAGGCACCAAAGAAGTCTGCTGCTCCAGAAAAGGCTAAGTCATCGGGATGCGGTTGTGGCAATAAGTAGGTAGCCGATAGCTTTTTTAGACAGTCAGCCGGTTTTTATTTATTTGAAAATTGGATGGCGGTTATTCTTGGAACCGGACCTGAATTTGTTCTTTAGGTCCGGTTTTGTTTCTGTAATAGATAGGGGAACCGTACTGTTGTGGACGGTCCAGAGTAGGGTAGGGCGCTGGCCAGGGTTACCGCCATGGGGGGGTGATTGCTATTGTCTTTTGACTGTTTGGCCTAAAGAGGTACCTAGTAAATGCCAAAATTTCTGCTGTGGTATACCGACATCATGGTAGAGCATATGGCCTGGAGTCCGTTTAGGTTTTTGCCAACTTCGATTATTGCTAACATTCAAGAATCCAAATCTGATGAATGTCAGCCACGGCTAGTGAGGTGTGATATTTGACGTCCAAGAGTTCAGATTTAATGTGTTACCGATCCTTGGTTAGTATGGTCGGTAAAAAATGCAAAGTTCAAGATTCAAAAGATACGATAGCCAGGAAGGTAGTTTTTCGCTGATTCATAGAGAAAATAGCTACCAAACGGGGGCAGGTGAATGGTAGCGAATCGAAGAACAAATATTGTATAATAAATATTATGGAACTTTTTGTGAAGGTTCCGAAACATGGGAGGTGGATGGCAAGGCTATTTTTGTGAACTCCTCACCACCATCATGTACACCTAAAGCTCTTACTAACCAACTCCAGGCCAAATTAAAAAGGCCTTCGAAAAGATCAACTAGGCCCACAGACTTTCCATTGGAATAGCCCAAAGATTTTTACCAAAGGATATAACATCATTTCCGCAGTACAGCACCACTCCACAAACAAAATCTGTGCCCATCAATTCCTGAAACGTCTGTAAGTCTTTGAAATCATATTGGCTTACACTGTCACTTTTTTTAAATTCTACAGCGACTAGCTTTCCATCTGGTTTTTCCACTACAAAACTTACTTTTTTTTCGTCACTCGTTTTGAAATATAGCAAATTGAGTTTTTGATAGTCACTTTCAATAAGTTTAAGGATTTCCGTTGCTATAAAATTCTCAATGACACGAATAAAAAGTTCTGGCCTGTTCTTTTCTATATTGTTGGGCTCATACTGCAGCAGATGGCAAAGCAGCAGCGTGTCTACCAAATAGCATTTTGGTGATCTAACTAACCGTTTGCTAACAGTGCGATATATAGGAGACAGGTCAAATGTTAAAAATAACATTCTCAATAGTGCCTTGTAATTACGAGACGTAACATGATTTAACTTCACATCCCTTGCAATTTCTGCATCATTGATCTGACTGCCGATGCGCGACGCAAGATTGCGGAGTAAATTTGGCAGAGCATCAACTCTTTCGATTTCTGACAGTGATCGAATATCACTCTGCAGAACCGTTATCAAATAGTCATCAAACCAATCAGCTCTTTTGGAAGCGGTTGCTCCTGAAATTTTAGGAAATGTGGCTGCATACATAACATCCATTAATTTATGTTTGCCATTGCCAGCTTTAAAATCTTTGTTAAAGAGCCTATTTATGAAATCACCATTTCCACCTGTAGCCTCTACTCCTGAGAGCGGATACAGATTCACCAACTCCATGCGGTTGTTCACCAGTGAATTCGCTAGTTTTGGTAGTGCTATAATATTTGTTGAGCTAGTCAATAGAAAACGTTCATTAAATTTTTCACCGTGTTTATGGTGCAGTTCATTCAATGTAATTTTAAGAGTGCGAAATACCTCTGGTACCATTTGAACCTCGTCTAGGATCAGAGCGTCGTCGGTACGCTTTCTAGGAAAGATTTCAGAGGCACTGGCTGCGGCGTCCATCTGTGTCATATTGTCAAAGGTAATATATTCCGCGGAAAAATCTTTTCCAATGATATGCTGGGCAAGGGTACTTTTTCCAACTTGACGAGGACCTCTGAGAAATACCAGTGGACTTCGATTCAAAGCAGTGAGAAGCTTATTCTCCATGCGTCTGTCTATGTACGACATACAACTTTTTATAAAATTAAATTCTTCTTTCTCAATTTATAAAAGAAACTTTTATATTTTCAAGTTTTAATTAACCATTTCATAATTTTTCTTTTTTTAGTTAGAATTAATCAAGAAAAATATTTTTTCTTTAAAGAAAAACAATAAATATGGTGAAAAATTTGAAAAATTCTATGAGTTCACAGAAAATGGACTATTGTGTCAACTTTTCATTCGTCTCCGTCCTCATGTTTTCCGAAGTGTTTTTTTCTTTCATTGGTAGTTAAATATTTTTTCCGTAGTCTGAGACTCTTTGGAGTTATCTCGATTAGTTCGTCGTCCTCTATATAGGTTATCATTTGCTCTAAAGTCATATGCCGTGGAGGAGTGAGTATTACATTTTCATCGCTACCGGCTGCTCTCACATTCGTTAATTTTTTGGTCCGCAGCACATTCACCACTAGGTCATTGTCTCTTGAATTTTCACCAACGATCATACCTTCGTATACTTTATCATGTGGACCTACAAACATAGTTCCTCTGTCCTGAATGTTAAATATGGCATAGGGAACAGCCTCTCCCTGGCTATTAGAGATTAAAACTCCTTTTCTCTGACTGGGAATTTCTCCTTTGTATTCTTGGTAGGAATGAAAAATTTTATTTAGTATGCCAGAACCCCTGGTGTCAGTCATAAATTCACTCTGGTAGCCGAGTAGCCCTCGTGACGGAATTACTACAATTATTCTAGTTCTTCCGTGGCCATAGGGCCTCATCTCTTTCAACTCTCCCCTTCTTTTACTCAATTTTTCCATGACGGAACCACTATATTTATCGTCGATGTCAATGACAACTTCTTCGATAGGCTCTAGCTTTGTGCCTTTTTCATCTGTTTGAAAAAGTACCTTCGGTTTGCCTATTGACATTTCATAGCCTTCTCTTCTCATTGTTTCTATCAGAATTCCAAGCTGTAGTTCACCTCTTCCACCAACCTCGAAGCTGTCTGTGTTATTCTCCAGTTCTCTGACTGTGATAGTAACGTTACTCTCCAGTTCGGCAAATAATCTGTCTCTTAAAAGTCTTGAAGTGACTTTTGTACCTTCTTTGCCAGCGAATGGCGAATCATTGACGGACACAGCTATAGACATCGTTGGAGCTGTAATGGCCGTTGATTCTATAGGTTTATCGACGGATAGATCACAAATCGTATCGGCAACCGTGGCATTTTCTAGGCCAGCTATAGATACAATATCGCCTGCCTCGATGCTTTCAACGGGAACTTTTTTTATACCCCTGAATACCGACATTTTTGTTAGTTTGCCTCTCTCTACCAGTTCATTTTTTAGATTAATTGCCTTTATTGGCATATTCATACTGGCTCGGCCACTATATACCTTTCCTATGAGCATCCTTCCAACATAGGTGTCGTGGTCCAATATAGTTGTTAGCATAGCAAATGGTGCATCTCTATCTACCTTTGGCTCACTTACATAGTCCAGCACAAGATCTAGCAGTACTCTTAGATCTTTTCGCTCATCTTCAAGATTTTTTACACACCAGCCATCTCTTCCCACCGCGTACAGCACAGGAAATTCTAACTGTTCCTCAGTGGCATCCAAATTTATGAATAGGTCAAAAATTTCATTCAGCACTTCCTTTGGCCTAGCATCATTTCTATCTACTTTGTTTACTATGACGATTGGTCTAAGACCTAGTGCCAGCGCTCTAGAAAGTACAAACTTAGTCTGGGGCATAGGCCCCTCGGCTGCATCTACTAGCAATATAACTCCATCAACCATGGAGAGTACTCGTTCCACCTCTCCTCCGAAGTCCGCATGACCTGGGGTATCCACTATATTAATTGTATTACCTCTGTATTCTATAGAGGTGCATTTGGCCAATATCGTAATTCCCCTTTCCTTCTCTAGGTCGCCAACATCCATAACTCTGTCCCCAATTTTTTCATGGGATAGGAATGTCCCGCTCTGTCTGAGTAATTGATCCACTAAAGTTGTCTTTCCATGATCAACATGAGCTATTATAGCTATATTTCTTATATTAATCACTATACATTCAATAAAATTGTTGAAAATAAGCCTGCATTATGAAGTGTCACAAATAAAAAACAAGTTCATATCCTCAAAAAATAAAAGACTGAACTTCCCTAGATTTTTTTAAAAATTACAAAAGCATCAGAATACTCTATCAAAGTTTATTACCATTATTTAGTGAATTTTATTAGAAATTTAAGTCTGAAATGTGATAAGTTAATTGCTTACTGGCAAATTATGTTATTGGTATTTAGAATAAAAATAGTTGTAAATTAATTTATACTTTGCTAAAACTCAAATTAGTTATACATTAAAATCAAAAATAAAATGAAAAATTATAAAGAAATAAAATTGAAAATGAAAAATCAAAAATTGCCAGGTTCATTGGCAGCATTAACTATTATTTTTGTCTGGTGTAATAGTCTTTGGGGAGCGGGAGCCAATGTCAATAGTTTTAAAGAATTGAAATCGGCCATAGCAACTAGAAAAACTCCCATTAATTTTCTTACTGATAACATAGTGTTTGAAAATAATCTATCGGTGGATTATAACTTAGAGTTATTTGGTAAGATAAACGGAACGACAAAATTAAATGGAGGAAATTCTCCAAGTCTCTTTAGCTTCACTGCTGAGGCAACTACGGTTCTGATAAATTCCATAGAATTTAGTGGAAATTCGGTTGGTTCTGACAAATATTGTTCTGCTCTACATATTGCTGGAGGTGGAGTAAATTATAGACTTAGGAATAGCAACTTTAATGGAAATGATGT
>JAITAR010000083.1 GCA_031284025.1 Rickettsiales bacterium
CACTCACAGGCAAACTCATCTGGAGAAAACACAACTTCACCGTTTAAATTTTCTCGTATCTCTCTAAATCCTCTTCTGTCGGCATCAATGCCTATATTGTTCATGCGCATTAGAAGATAGTTAAAAATTACGCCGCCTATAGTCTTTATTGGTTCCACAGTCTTTCCCGACTATTCTATAGTTTCAATAAACGCCAGCATTTCTTCAGGTTTTCTGCAAATTATAAAACTCTGATCGTCTTCGACTCTGTGTTTTTTCAGTTTTCTGTTTTTGTTTATAGCAAAATTCAGAAAATAGTCGACAGCTTTTCCCTTGTAAACCCTTAGATCTGGCATGCCATCACCTATCATCATTACTCTCTCATCCGGCTGAATAAAACCCTTACTCTTCATAAACCTCACTATATTTTCTTTACCATTATCATTTGCTAGTGGATTACTCTCATCAAAACCTATTATACATCCATTCCTATCGGCAATGTGCTTATTTGCAAAATATATATCTATGGCGTACTTTTCCATTATGTCTTTTAGAATCAGTTTAAAACTATTGCTCAGTACTATTACCTTTTTGTCTAGTTCCTTTGCTCTTATTAAAAGCTTCACTATTTCCGGCGAAACCCTATTCTCAAGAATTTTGGCTGTTTTCAGCAGATGCTCTTCTTTGAGAGCTTGTTTGACTATCTCTATTTTCATTTTAAAATACTCTTTAAAATTGACCTCACTTTTCATGCAAAGATCTGATAGAATCTTTAGTCGGCCGTTCACCTCCACCTTCTTTGGATAGTCCCTAAGGGCAACATCAATCATCATATTTAGGGATTCTTCGCTAACGAATGTCGAATCGAAATCAATTACAAAAATATCTATTTTCATATCAAAACTCTTTTTTATTTTTAAATGCTATATTCAACGTACTGTCATCAAGATAATTTAGTTCACTGCCCATGGGAACTCCTAGCGCCGGCTGAGAAATTCTTAAATTAAACCCCTCTAGATGACTTGCTATGTAGAAGGCGGTAGTTTGTCCTTCGCTTGTTGGATTAGTAGCTATTATGACTTCTCTAGCATTATAGTTTTTTATCTTTTCTATTAACTTTTCAATCCTGAGAACCTCGACACCTCTACCTTCCACTGCGGACAGAGTGCCATCAAGGATATGGTACAAACCATTGTGAATATTCACATTCTCTATTGCCCAGAGATCGATTATATTCTCCACCACACAAATCGTCTGTCTGTCTCTTTTTTCGTCGGAACAGATCCCACATATTTCGCGACTAGTAAAGTTACCACAAAGACTGCATTTTCTTATTTTTAGATAGGCCTCGCTAAGAGAATCTAGAAGTGGTTTTATCACCTCATCCCTATTCTGTAAAATATTGAGTGCGATCCGCTTAGCAGTTCTGTAGCCAACGGACGGCAGCCTCTGAAGAGAGCCTATAAGATTATTTATTATGTAGTCCTCAGCCATGTTTTGTATTTACCTGCAACTCCCTTATATAGGTAGGTTTAATTTCTCCCACATCAAATTGACCCCGGGTGTACCTAAAATAATTTAACGCCGCGATCCCTCTGGCGTCCACTTGGCGAAAGACACTATTGGAAGTTTTTAAAAAATCCATAACATTGTGTGAATTTGTTATTATGCGCTTTTCCCCATCCAAAGAGTCGAAAAAATTTTTCCTATCCCAGTAGAAGTTATTTTGTTCACTATCATTAACATAAAGATTAGTAGCGTTTGCCTCCAAAACTACAAAATCATATTCTCTGCAAAATGACAAAATTTGAAATATACTGTTCAGTATAATTTTTCTGTCGAACAGGACACACACCACAGCTTTGATAAAAGCTATGGAAACCTTCAAACCGATAAAGCTGCCCGGACCACTAATAGCAGAAAAACAATCTACAGATTTGTAAGATAAATCATTTCTGGATAGAAAATCTTTCATCAGAGTTAGTAGATATTCTGCGTGTCTGTTACTTCTGTTGGAACTAATTTCATCGATAACCTCATCATTTCTTTGCAAAACCCCGAAGATATGCTCTCCAGTTGTGTCTATGGTTAGTATTATCATACTCCTATTGACTATTCCAAAAAAATGATTACATGTATCTGTTTATACTGCTAGTCTGTTTCTTCAATAGAAATATTCAAGTATTTTATTCATAATTAGATGTGTAACCAAATATTTAAAAGAGATGGAAGAGGTGTTACATCCTTCGCAGAGAAGAACTGTGGTATTAATAGGAATGATGGGGGCGGGGAAAACAACGACTGGCTTTGGCCTAGCTCAAAAGTTGGGCATAAAGTTTGTGGATTCGGACAAAGAAATGGAAAGAGCTGAAAATCTGACCACGGTTGAGATTTTCGAAAAAAATGGCAATGAGTATTTTAGAGAACTGGAAAAGAACATGATCAGAAAGGTTCTAAAAACGCCAAAGCCTCAGGTGCTCTCTGTAGGCGGTGACGCCTACGATGACGAAGACGTGCGACGCATAATAAAAGAAAAAGCCATATCGGTGTTCATTGACGTTAATCTGGATATTCTTATAAAGAGAGTGGAGCGCAGAAATAATAGACCGCTGTTGGAGGGTAAAGATAAGGCGCAGGTTATGACTAACATATATAACGAGAAGTATCCTATATACAGCACCGCCGATATAGTTATAAATACTACCTATCTTAACAGAGACACTGCAGTAAACGTTATAATGCAGCTAATAAGTGACTACATGAGTAATTATAATAAAAAATAATTAATGGGCTGGGAATATTTGAATTTTGTTCAATATGGTAAAAATATTTGACTATGTGTTTTGTGGTTTATTTTGGCCTTTCCTAGATTCCCTAGAAAAGAAATCGGTGGCGGAGGTTTATGCGGAGGAATATTCCACAGAACCGGGCTCATTCCCGGTAAGCTAGATGGACTTTCTTCTGAATTATCGTTTCGTTCATGTTTTCAAAAAATACCTAGCCGTATACTCAGTTTTCACATTTGCGACCGTGATAGTCAGAGTTCCAGGAATACTTACGGCTATGGCCAAATTTTTGCCAGATTTTAGTGTGATATTTATTTTTCTGTTATTCTTTTGGCTTCGGAAAGAAAGTTCTATATCATCAAATAATCTTTTTATCATGGGTCTAATAGTGGATACGGCCGACGCACTGCCAATCGGCCTTTCCAGTGCAAGCCTGCTGCTGTCGTTCAAAATTTTATCTAAAATTCAGCAATATTTGATAGAAAATGATAGTGTAATCTCTTTTCTAAGAAACATGTCTATGTATGTATTTTTACACATGTTTTTGCAGTGGTTCCTATATTCGATCTATAGGAACGAATTCTACAATTTTGGCTACGTTATCGGCAGCGTCTGCAAGGATATCATTTACGGTTTTCTACTATATCCACTGTGCAAGAATTTGAAAAATGTCTAATCTTCTCCAGGAACATGTAAAGGGATCCATTTTTATAAGAAGACTACTGATTTTTTTGGCATTTCAAATAACCCTGATAATTTTGTTGGTATTTAGATTGTTTTATCTACAGATCATAGACTTCAAAAACCTGAAGAGTAGATCTGAAAGTAATAGAATAAAGATTGATGTTATACCACCACTCAGAGGTAATATATTTGATCGCAATAACAATAGGCTGACAAATAATAGAGTTAGCTATGAGCTGGTTTCCTATAAAAATAGGTACAGTCTGGTAAAAAAGATAGCAAATATCCTCAACATGCCGGAAGAAAAACAGACGAGAATAATGAAACGACTCAAAAATAATGGGAAGAAGCAGGTTGTGTCCATTACCAGCAATCTAACTTGGGATGAGCTAGTTAAAATACTACTAAATAATCACAGGATAAGTAATTTTTCCATTGAGGAGGGTTACATAAGAGAATATCCCTACAGCAAAGAGTTTGCCCATATTCTAGGATATGTTGCCGTACCAAATGAAAAGGAGATAAAAAAACTTTCAAAAAAAGTTAGAAAAAATATACTACTGCATCCTAATTTTAAAATTGGTAAAAATGGACTGGAAAGTTCACTTGATTCGAAAATAATGGGAAAATCTGGCCATAGAAAAGTAGAAGTTAATGCCTACAACGCTCTAATAAGAGAGATAAGCAGAAAAGAGCCAGAGAAGGGAGAGGATGTGAAATTAACTATAGATCTTGAAACACAGAAATTTATCTACGGTATGGTAAAGGATCTGAGATCGGCGATAGTTGTTCTCGACATCGACTCCGGAGAAATACTGGCGATGGTTTCCACCCCCTCTTTCGAGACTAATGAATTTATAGATGGCATTTCCAATAACTACTGGATAGATCTGCTAAATGATGAAAGAAAACCACTGTACAACAAGACAATTAATGCACTTTACGCAGTGGGTTCAACATTTAAGCCCATAGTGTCAATAGCTGCGCTAGAAAACAATTGGGATGAAAATAAAAAGATAGAATGCAATGGTGTCGTGAAAATCAATAAAAAACTTGATTTTCGCTGTTGGAAAAAACACCATGGCCATGGAAGAATCAACATAATCGAAGCCATAGAGAGTTCATGCAATATATTCTTCGCAAATCTCGGTCTATTCGCCGGAATAAATAACATATATAACACAGCTAGCCGGCTGGGCATAGGAGAAAATTTTGACCTTGATCTGCTAGGATATGAGAGCGGCATATTACCAAGCCCTAGTTGGAAAAAAGAATATCACAACGAAAGTTGGACAAAGGGAGACACAATAAATCTATCCATAGGACAGGGCTATGTGCTAGCAAATCCGCTACAGTTGGCCGTGATGGTATCTAGAATAGCCAACGGTGGCTATCCCATAAAACCATTTCTAATTTTCGATAGTCCTGTTCGCGAATACAACAGAAGTCTATATTCTCAGAAACCAATGTTTAGCGAAAAAAGTATAAACATCACAAAAGTCGGAATGTTTAACGTTGTTAACGGTGAAAGAGGCACAGCTCGCTGGATAAAAACTAAAAAGAATTACCAAATATCTGGAAAAACCGGTCCGGCACAGGTAATTTCTATGGAATCGAGAGAAAAAATAGAAAAAAATCTAAAGAATTCAGAGCAATTGGATGAAAAATACAAAAATCATGGAATTTTTATAGGTTTTGCTCCCTTTGATAAACCAAGATACGGCGTAGCCGTGGTTATCGAACACGGCGACAGCGGAAGCGTCAGCGCAGCCCCCATTGCCATGGAAATATTAAAATTCCTCATAGATAACGGCATAGCAGTCAGCGGTGGAAATAAATCCTAAAAAGATTGAACAATGTAGCTGGTGAACACCTGGTTGGTGAACGCGGCGGGAATCGAACCCGCGACAACTTGATTAAAAGTCAAGTGCTCTACCTACTGAGCTACGCATTCAAACATTCTCATGGTGATCTCTACGGGATTTGAACCCGTGTTGCCAGGATGAAAACCTGGTGTCCTAACCACTAGACTAAGAGACCTCGTTGACATGAGAGACATAGAGTAATATTTTCATGACTAAAGTCAATAGAATTACTAAAAACATAAGAGACTGTTAACATTTAATAGGACAAATAGCTAGCTATACTCAGTGTGGTGGCCAAAAATTGGCAAAAATCAGAGATATTTTGGCTGCAAAACTAAGCGCTGTAATTTACATGCCACATTGGAAATTTTGAATATGCCATATATTGTTCGTAAGCAATTCCTGAATGCGAACAGATATTACCATTGATTTTCAAAATGTTTCTACTACGCTCACGGGTAAATTATATCGTGTAGTGGGGAAGCTAAAGCATATGGGAAAGTTAAGAACGAGTATTCTCTGGCTGATACTATTGGCAGTGGCGGCGTACTTGCTTTCGGATTTTTTTGGACCGTTCG
>JAITAR010000109.1 GCA_031284025.1 Rickettsiales bacterium
ATTTCCAATCAGACGCAGACCATTGTTGAATTCTATAGATGCGCTGTAATAGGCATAGATGGCTCCTCCATTGCCTCTGCTACTGTTGTTTTCAAAGGTTGCTAGTCCTCCAAAGGTTATTGATGAATTCCAGATGTAGATAGCTCCACCTTCACCAATGACGTTTCCAGTGGCGCTATTTCTCACAAAGGTAGCATTTCCTTCAAATTCCAAAATATTTTTGTTATTGACATTTATTTCCCAGGAACGGATGGCTCCACCATGGCCAACAGAATTATTTCCTATGAAAACTACATCTCCGCCGAAAGTCAGTTTTGTACCAAAGTGACCATAGATAGCTCCACCACCCTTCGTGCTACTGTTGCCTTCAAAGGTTGCTAGTCCTCCTCCAAAGGTCAGCGTTGAATAGCAAGCAAAGATAGCTCCACCATTGCTATCAGTTCCAATAGTTTTGTTTCCGTCAAAGGTGGTTTCTCCCGTGAAATTTAGGCTATTTCTGTTGTTGTTGTCGGTTCCCCAGGAGTAGATAGCTCCTCCTTGGAATTTAGTCTGATTACCGCTGAAAATAAGGTTTTCTAGGTTGACTACTACTCCTGCGTCCAGATTAATAGCACCACCACCAATTCTGTAATCAGATTCATTCCCACTACTGCCATTCTTCAGATGTAGATTATTCAGTGAAATATTCTTTGCATTTTTTCCAAATATGAAAAATTTATAGCTGCTATTTCCATCCAAAAGACCCGGTGCATTTTCGCTAGGTCCAGAGATGACCATGTCATTGCAGTTGATCACTGGTCCATTGGCGGTGAAATCTATAGTGTTTTTTATTACTATTTCTTTTTCGCTCCTATTGATGGCATCTTTCAGTTCATAAAAATCATTCACCTCGGTAGGTTCAGCTCCGGCCACCGTCACGACAGCGAAAATAGCTACCAATGCTAGACTAGAGCGAAAAATGAAATTTGTCAGTTTAGTCACAGTCATACTTCTCTTAAAAAATTAAAAACTATGGACAGAGGATAGTATGCTTTTTTGTAATTGCAAGCGAACATTTGGAATAAAGGTTGTCCCACATGCTAGATCATCTGAAATATGGTTAGAGTAACAGATCCAGAGTGATGGCAAGGGTGCCACCGACTAAATTCTTTGAATAGGTTTCACCGTAGTGAATTCCCACAGAAACATCATTTAGACTATAGCTGATGCCTAGACCAACCTCAAAAGCAACTCGAGGGATACTTCCAATGTTGGCTATGTTGTAGCTATGTCCATTGACTAGTGTGACACTATAAAATTTGTCACTGTAATCTAACAGAGTGTAGAGAAAGGCACAGCGAACATCGATGCTGGGTCGTCTACTTCGACCTGGGATACGATAGCGAAAGCCAAAGGCAGAGGTCAGTATCTTCCCTTCAACACTGGCTATAGAGCCACCGAGGCCATTGCTATAGCTGGCACTAAACGTTGAAGAATATCTTAGACTAACTTCATGGATCAGATTTTTAATTTTTGTCAGACTATAGCTGGCTGTGAAGTTTAGCTGCAGTGCATTGCCTCCATAGTTGAGTTTGCCTTCACTGCTGCTGGAGAAACCATAGCCAATTAAACCACTCAGCTGTAGATTGGGATCATTGCTGTGTCTAATGTGTACGGCGAAGGCATTCGTTACCATTTTACCGTTTCTCTCTGAAAAATTATTGCTGTTTAGTATATAAACTATGTCAGCTGTAGAATTATTTCCAACTTTGTGACTAAAGCCACTGACAATACCTCCCAGATCTGCCATAGAACCTCCCAACCCTAAATAACCACCGAAAGTTGATAGCCAAAGGCCGTCATTCCTACTTTCCAACACATTTCTATCCTCTAGCAGCTGAGATGCTACTTTCAGAGGGGCTAGAGCTATTCCTATGTGAAAGGATAGGTTAGAATCGGGATTATGATCTCGGTAGAACTTCTCCAGAGATTTAGCATCGACATTCTTCACATAGCTCTGTACCTCGGGATTTGTCTCTATAGTTGAGTTGATAAATTCGGTCATTCCTACTAAATTCCAGCTATTCATAATATTATTCAATGTGCTCTGATCCAAAGCTCTCCGAAATATTAGCGTTCCGTAGTTGACTAGCCCATTTTTTTCCTCAAAGGTAATTTCTACATCGCCATTGGCGGGAGCAATCGTTGGTCTGTAGGAATCCAGATTAGCCGATTCTTGAATGTATCTATATCTTCCAGTTCCTTTCTTGGCCAGTTCAGCCATTAGGGACTCTGAAATTACCGGTTTCAGAACTGGACTGCCAACTACTCGGCTACGAATGTCCATGCGACCACCGGCTCCCGTTGTAGAACCACTGGACTCATCAAATTTGGTGGGAGTAAAAATAAGAACTGGATTTTCCCCATTCATAGCCACAAAATTTATATCTGTTTGGTTCAGAGTACTACTCCCCATATCAAATTTAATCGGTCCAGTTACTGTGATGACGGTGCCACTGAAAGTACGTCCCAAAATTCCCCCATCTATTTTAAAGGTACCTCTGCCCACTATATTTAGCGAACCGAAGTTAACTATGTCATTTTTCTCCGCAGCAGATCTATTGTTTTCGAATTTAGCAAGAGAATCGTCACCATCCAAATAGAAATTTATAGTTTTTCCATTGTAATTATATATTGCTCCTCCGGCATAGGGATCACCGCTAGTGTTGTTTGAAAAAGTTGAATTTCCTCTAAAACTTGCAGTACCATTGTTATAGAAAGCTCCACCATATAAAGTCGCTCTGTTAGAGGAAAACAAAATTGGGCCTACAAAGGCTACATTTCCCCCATCATTATACAGGGCGCCACCATTTTCTGATGCGAAATTGTTAGTCAAGGTTAAATTGTTTGCGCTGACAGTTCCTTTGTTGTGGATAGCGCCACCATCGAGATTTGTGCTGTTGGCCATAAATTTGACGTTGTTTAGTTCTATTGTTCCCCCTTCCCTAACTTCAACGACTCCACCTTGTAAATTAGAAGTACTGTGGTCGGTGAAATTATTATCATTAAATGTAACAGTCGATCCAGAACCAACCACGGTCCTTCCGTTATTCGATGCTGTAGCGTTGGTTGATAAATTTAGTAGACAGATAAGGTATGTCACTATAGGAAAATATCCGCATTTGATCTTTAGCATTTGATTAGTTAAGCCTCATAACTGGTTCTATCGCTATAATTATACAATAATACACAGTATGTAACAGATTATAAAAATAAAAAGCAAATATAAAGTAAAAGTCTGTCTAGTCCATCTTTGATAATAGCTCAGATAGGTTGCGAAACACAGCTGTTCGGAGGATAGAAAGACTGGAGGAATAAATCTGAGGGAGTATTATTTTTCCATAGGTGGAAGAAAGCGAGTTATGTTTAAAAAAGTTTCATATGCTATGAACTTATACGCAGCATATAATTGGACTTGACATTAAAAAACATGGAGCTGATAATCCCTAGCGATTGAAGTTTCCTGAGAAAAATATCCACCTAGATTTTATAGTTTTGGCTTGTCCTACAGCCTATTGGCAAAGGTGGATGGTGTCCTACGGGTATTGTTATAGCTTATTTTAATATGCAAATATGAGAAAGAAATTAACCTTAAAAAGGAGCGATCCAGTTGCCGATGGCAACAACTATGAGATTTTGGAAGAAGACGAAGAAAATATGACATCGGTAGATACTAACTCTGGCCTAAACCAGAGAGAACAGAGCTATGAAATAGCAGAGGATGACGGTGTCGAGCCTATAAATTCTGCGGTAGATATGGCTAGTCTAGATGTAGATAGCATTTCTAGCGAATTTTCCAACGACAGCTATGCTGAGAGGACGCCCAAAAAAGATCTTGACCAAATTCTTGAAGAAATTATCAGAGAAGAACAACTTAAAAAACATACGCCCAGGGAGTCTATAGAGCTTAATTTTCTTAAGGCAAAGACCCCTCTGGAATTGGTAAAGTATGCCAGTGATAATGGCATAGATGATATTGACGATATGCATAAGCAGGATATGATTTATGTGATATTGAAGAATTTCTCAGATAAAAATCCTGAAAATACGATAATAGGCGAAGGAGTCTTGGAAACCCTGCAAGATGGCTTTGGTTTTCTCAGGTCATCCGATTCGAACTACGTAGCTGGTCCAGATGACATATACGTATCTCCAACCCAGGTAAAAAAATTTGGGCTGAGAACTGGCGATGTGATAAGAGGCCATATTAGAGCTCCGAAAAAAGGAGAAAAATATTTTGCTCTGCTAAGATTAGATACAATCAACGGTTTTGCTATGGATCAAATTAGACACAGAGTTCGCTTTGATGATCTAACTCCTCTATATCCCCAGGAAAAATTGAAAATAGAAAATATAGAACTTTTTTCCAAAAAAAAGGACGACAGTTGCAGGATATTGGATATAATAGCTCCTCTGGGAAAAGGGCAGAGGGCCATAATTGTGGCTCCACCAAAAACTGGCAAGACGACTCTTATTCAGAATATAGCATATTCCATAGCGTCTGCTCATCCAGAGATAAATTTGATTGTGTTGCTGATAGATGAGAGACCGGAAGAGGTAACCGACATGGCCAGGTCTGTAAAGGGTGAGGTGATAAGTTCAACATTTGATGAGCCAGCAATCAGACATGTTCAATTAGCTGAAATAGTTATAGAAAAGGCAAAGAGAATAGTGGAAACTGGACATGATGTGATCATTCTGTTGGATTCTATAACCAGGCTTGCCAGAGCCTATAATAATGTTGTGCCCTCATCGGGAAAGGTTTTGACCGGAGGTGTCGATGCTAATGCTTTGCAGAAACCTAAGAGATTTTTTGGAGCCGCAAGAAATATAGAAAATGGTGGTTCTTTGACTATAATAGCTACCGCACTGATTGAAACTGGTTCTAAGATGGATGACGTTATTTTCGAGGAATTTAAGGGAACGGGTAATAGCGAAATAGTTTTGGATAGAAAAATATCAGATCGCCGCATATTCCCGGCCATTGATATTGTGAGATCTAGCACCAGAAAAGAAGAATTACTGCTTGAGAGGGTAATTCTTTCAAAGACATGGATGCTCAGAAAAATTTTATCCTCCATGGATCCGGTGGGCGCTATAGAATTCATGAAGGAGAAGATTGATGCTACGAAAACGAACGCAGAATTTTTCGAATCTATGAACAGAATGTAGCATCTAGCTAGAGTTTTTCTATTGGAGGATTTTGCTGATTATTACAACAAAATTCAGAGAACCTAGGTCTGAGTTTACCCTCACGCCCCACTTTTTTCCCATTCTGACCACCTTACCAATCAGAATTCCCTCCTGAAGTAGATTACCATCATCGGAGGTGTAGACATTTTCATCGGCAACAATGTTTTGTTCATTATTGAAGAAATAGTTTATATCTAAAATATTGCTCCCATTTCCTCCGAGAATTACCTTGATACCGCTATTTTCCAGCCTAGCTGGTATTTTTGACATGTAGTCGGATATAAGTAGAATTTCAGCTGTCCCTTTTGATGTATTTATTACTCTACCAACCAAATCACCATATTTGTCCAAAACCAGATCATGTTCGAGTATGTTGTCATTCTCACTTAGAAAAAGTTGTACATTGTGAGCTATACCACTACTGCCTACCGTATTTATCTTCTTGATTACATAGCCGCTGCTGTAGCGTTTGCTAACAAGGCTAAGTATTCCCTTCAGTTCACTGTTTTCATTTTTTACGAGTTCAAATTCAAGCAGTTTTAATCTTAGATCAAAATTTTCTCCCCGAAGTTTGGTATTTTCTTTTCTCAGTAACCATAGAGAAACGAATTCATCCATACCATTCTCTAACACTGAAGATATACCCCTGGACACGAATAAAAATGGACGAATCTGATAGGCTATGACACTTTTTATTTTGGCGCTAAGATTAAATCCATTCCTACTATAGAATAACAAAAAGAGACTAAAAACAAGCAAAAAACCATACGACAGCCTACTACCAATTACCCTCAGGTAATAGCCCATTGACCAGTGAAAATTAAAGCGTCCTAATTTTCTTTCATAATCAAATCTTGCCAATTATCCCCCGTATTTTGTCTTTTCAAGATTAGCATAGGAAAATACACTAACTCTGTTTAAACAGAACTCCTCGAAGGTTTTTAAAGTCGTTTATAACTTTTCCTATGCCATTTATCACACACAAAAGTGGGTTTTCAGCGATAAATACCGGGAGTTTCGTTATATTTCTCACGGCAAGATCCAAGTTCTTTATCAGTGAACCTCCTCCACTCAGAATTATACCCCTCTCCACTATGTCGGCCGATAGCTCAGGTGGGGCCGATTCCAGGGCGGTCCTTATAGCATCGACTATCTGACCAATCGGTTCGACCAAACTCTCCGCTATTTGCCTTTCGTTCAGAATAATTTCTCTTGGCACGCCATTGCTAAGATCTCTTCCCCTAACTTCAATAGTATCGCCATCACCACCATTTTCGGGGAAACAGGCAGCACCTATTGTCATTTTTATTCTTTCCGCCGTAGTTTCGCCAATTAGCAGATTATGCTGTTTTCTCACATAATTTATAATCGACTCGTCCATCTTATCACCTCCAATCCTGACGGATTTACCATAGACTATACCGCCTAGCGATAATATACCTATTTCTGCCGTACCACCACCTATGTCTACAATTATAGAACCAATCGGGTCCATAACCGGCAAATTGGCTCCGATGGCTGCAGCCATAGGTTCTTCGATTAAATAGACTTCCCTAGCGCCTGAACTTTCTGCCGCCTCCTGTATGGCCTTTCTTTCAACTGGGGTGGAACCCGAAGGGACACATATAATAATCATAGGGCCAAACCAGGATTTATTTTTATTAATCGTCTGTATGAAATATCTTATCATATCCCCGGCGACCTCAAAGTCAGCTATCACACCATCCTTCATCGGTCTTATGGTTTCTATCAGAGCAGGTGTTTTCCCAAGCATCATTTTTGCTTCCTTCCCAAATGCATAGGGGATTTTTTTCCCTCCGCTATTAACCAGAGCTACAACGGACGGTTCATTTAGAACAACTCCGCTACCTTTGAGATAGACTAAGATATTAGCTGTACCAAGATCTATGGCCATATCCTTTGAAAAAAATGAAAACACTAAAAACCCTCAAAAATATGTATATAATCTAGGATCGATATACCGAAAATTATATTTTTCAATAGAAAGTTAATGAGTGCAAGGTCTAAACCAAAAATAAAAATCACCGACCTAGGCAAATAGATATTTATACCATTTATAGTTTTTAGCTGGTTCGAAGAGATAGTTATTTGACGTGCCACAGCGAGAATTTTGAGTATTCCGGTATATTTTACAATAGTTTTTTACAGAAAATTGCCAGCTGGGCTACTGTTGATTGATTACTATATGCCATCAATCCTATTTTTACAAATTATTGTAACAATCTTATTGACATCTGGCATATCTAGGAAGTTTTATGGGTAGGTCCCATTTTCATAGAGAATTACTTGATTTATTAACATGTCGCTCTATATTGCCTCTAGCCTGGCTGTGAGGCACTGGGTGTTGTTATTAACTAATAAAACGGATAGATATGCATAAAATTGACATAATAAAGGCGATATCAGAGCAGACCGGTTGTCTACAAAAGGATGCTAGTTTGCTGATAGATTCTTTTATAGAAGTTGTAAAGAATGCCATAAAAAAGGGTGATAAAGTTACTCTGATAGGTTTTGGTACCTTTAGCGTTGTGGACACCAAAGCGAAGACCGGTAGAAATCCACAAACGGGTAAAGAAATCAGAATCCCCGCCTCTAAAAAGATTAGATTTTCTGTAGGGAAAAATCTGAAGGAGGAAATTAAGGGATTGGTAAATAGTAAGAAAACTATTGTTCCTAGCAAAACTCCTGGTAAAAAATAAAATAATAAATTTATTTAATAAATGGACTTCCATATGAGGCGATGGGAGTCATTTTTTGCTTTTTTATCATCTACCGTTAGAGATGGTGGCGCTTGTGAATTGCATAACGCCGAGGGCGTTGGTTAGTTTATCTGGCATTTAGCATAGTTCACTATTTCCGTTACCCACATTTGATATGTTTCAACTACTGCTTCCCGCATTCAATCCGAATTTTATAGCATTAGGTCCTCTGAGAATAAGATGGTATTCGATGGCCTATATCTGTGGGGTTGCCATAGGATATAAGATGATCAGTCATCTAGACAAAAAGTATAGACTAGGCCTGGAAATTATAAGTTTCTACGACGATTTCATATTTTACATGGTGCTTGGCATAATATGTGGTGGCAGGATAGGTTACGTTCTATTCTATGAGATAGGGTATTTTCTAGCGAATCCTCTGACAATTTTTTTTCTATGGCGTGGTGGCATGTCGTTCCACGGTGGATTTCTAGGAGTGTTTGTGGCTGCACTATTTTTGGCCAAGAAATATAAGCTAGATAAATTATTAGTATTTGATCTGTTAGCGGTGGCTAGCCCAGCAGGAATTTTTTTGGGTAGAATGGCGAATTTCATAAATCTCGAGCTGTATGGCAGACCGACAAAATTGCCTTGGGGAATGGTCTTCCCGACAGCTGATAATTTGGCTAGACATCCCAGTCAACTCTATGAGGCATTTTTCGAGGGCGTGGTGATATTGGCGGTAATGCTATGGTTGACAAAGACCAAGCAATTTAGAATGAGAGGTCTAAATTCTGGCGTATTTCTAATTCTCTATAGTCTATCTAGGATTTTTCTGGAAACACTACGAGAACCGAATTTCCGATTCGATGGTGCACTGAGATGGGTAACCATGGGTCAAATTTTATCGATTCCCCTACTATTGGGTGGAATTATACTGCTCTGTAACCGAAAAATCGTAGCTAGTCCAACCTTTGACGGTGGATAGCCAGTAGCTATTTGTCGTTTGTTCTCGGAGAGACAGGTGTATGTTTCATTATATTTTCCTCCATGGATGAATAAGAAAACTACATCTAGAAAATAATCTATGAAAAATATACCGCGGGTTCTGTTTGCGGTCTTTACTTTCAATAGAAATTATCTTGACATGATCGTTTTCTTATTTATTATTATGATAATCGTCAGAAAACAGAAAAAAATGAAAGATTTGCATCTCCATCTTTCGGGGGGAACATCACAGGCACTTCTATTCGAGATACTTAATGAATCTGGCAGAAAAATAAAGACGAAATCCTATAGGAAATTCGTTGAAATGCTGACCATGAATCCAAGTAGAATTAAAAATGTAGAAGATTATCTGGAAATAAATCATATAGTGGATGAAACCCAGAGTTCGCCAAGAGCTGTGGAATTATCGGTCTACGATGCCTTTAAAAATTCATTTTTGAGTGGCTGTGACTACCTAGAGCTAAGATGGAACCCCTATAAAAGAAGCCAGGATTTCAAAATAGATCTGGACAGACTGATTGTTGCAGCGAGAAGCGGCTTTGAAAAAGCAAATTCTGTGTTCGGCATAGATGGCTCCATGATTTTCTGCATGGGTAGGGATTGTAATGAGGAGCAGAATGAGAGTATATTCAAAAAGGCCATACAATACTCTCGCAGAGGAGTTGTGGGTCTGGACGCTGCGGGACCAGAGGTCAAAGTGCCAATAAAACCAGAATTCGAGCAGTACTACAAAATAGCTAATGCCGTCGGGCTAATCACCACCATACACTGCGGAGAACCATTTTACGACGGAGTGGAAGATACACTGGCCACAGTATTGGAAAAATATAAACCCAAGAGAATTGGCCATGGGGTACAAATTCACAGATTTCCAAAGCTTATGAAATTGGCTTCAAGCATGGGTGTGGTATTTGAGATATGCATATCGAGCAATCTCATGACCAAAGTTGTTAGCTCGAAGAGAGAATTTTTTGATATTTTCAAGACATTTGAAAATTATCAGATAAAATACGTAATTTGCACCGACGCTACTTTCCCACTAAATACAAATATAACACGGGAACACGAAATATATAAAAATATCACCAATTATAGCTAATCGACTCTGGCAACGCTGAGTCCATCTTCGATGCGCCTAAGAACCTTATCTCTTCCCATTATATTCATTTGGCTATACAGATCTGGACCTTGTTCTCTACCCGTCAGTAAAATTCTAATAATTCTTGTAACGTCTGAAATGCTACCGCTAAATTTTTCGGGTTGCTCTTTAAAATCTCTGTTGTTATCCGCATAGTTACACTCTCTCGCTATAATTTTCATTTTTTCAAACCACTCTTCTTTAGAATCTTTATCATTGTAAATCTCCAAAAATAGCTGGCCTATTTTAGCTACGTCATCTTTATCTGTGTTGTCCAGGCTACTTTTTACAGTCTTCCCATCCAACTCAAAAAAATATATAATTTCATTTCTGACTTCACTCCATTTCGCTATGTCCTTTCTAGTTTTACCATTTGTGTCTCGTTCGATGCTGAATATTTTCACTGCCAACTCTCTGTTGCTGGTAATTGTTCCCAACAGATCCGGATCATATTTTCTAGCCCAGACTGTGGTATTTTCATAGATTTCTTCCGCTGACATTTTACCTATAACATTTTTGCTAACACTGTCTAGTTTTACAAAATCGAAAAGAGCTCCACTAACGTTCATTTTTTTTATGTCAAAGGGAAATTTACTATGATGTACCTCTGGATTTTGTTTTCGCCAGTTTTCAAAGTTAGAATTTGCAACATTTATCAGATACTCTTTAACACTGTCCCTTGGGTAGCCAGCTCTATCGAAATACTCCACATCGGCTTCGGGATCTTTTCTTTTACTAAGTTTTCTTCTGATGTTGCCGTCCATTTTCATCAGTGGAGATATGTGAGCATAGCGTGGAGCCTTCCATTTCATAGCTTGGAATAGCTGTATGTGTATGGGTAGCGAAGGCAGCCATTCGTCACCTCTCACCACAAGATTTGTGCCCATTAGAAAATCGTCAACGATGTGGGCAAAATGATATGTCGGTAGAAAATTTTTTTTCAGTATGACTATATCTAAATCATTCTCCGGAAATTCCACATTACCTCGTAAAATATCATTGACAACAATTTTTCTGTTGAAATTACCCGGGGATTTGAACCTAACCACGTACTCCTCTCCTTTTTCAATTTTTCTAATGGATTCTTCAGCGGGATAATTTCTGTAGCTAGCCCAACTGCCGTAGTAGCCAAGTCTCCTACAGCCATTATTTTTCTGTCTATTTGCTATTTCTTCCAATTCCTCTTCGCTGCAAAAACATGGGTAGGCTAACCCTCTTTCAACTAGGCTCTTTGCAAAAACTTTGTATATTAGCTTTCTTTTACTCTGCACATAGGGTCCATATACTCCAAAGTCGACAGCATTCCCAGGGCCCTCATCATACCTAATGGCAAAATAGTCAAGAGTGCTGATTATTTTATCAACGGCTCCTGCCACTTCCCTTTTTTCATCGGTGTCCTCAATTCTCAGAAAAAATATACCATCCGAACTATGGGCGACTCTTTCGCTGACCATTGCTGAATATAAATTTCCAATGTGCATGAAACCGGTAGGGCTTGGAGCGAATCTTGTTATTTTTTTGCTACCATTGAGATCTCTCGCTTGATATCTGTTAAAAATGTCCTCCACCGCCAGCACGTCTTCGGTAAAAATTTTCTTTGCCAATTCCTCATTTGGTTCCATATTTTATACTCCGCTCAGAAGGTTGAGGTTGATCTACAATTATACATTTACACACTTCTGTTTAGCCCGTTCCAGAGATATTCCGCAGTGAAAGGAGCAAGAGAGGCTATGGCCCTGATCATTGTCACCAGGACAGTGTACAGCACATTGTAAGCGTTTTTTCTATCTAGGATGTTCTTTGATTTCCAAAAACGATTCCTATTTCTTCTTATGTACCAATTGTTGAGAATTTCAAAGAATTCTTCGGACTCTCGGCAGGCACTGCCAAAATCATAGCTGTCCATGGCAGCCTCTATCTTTTCGACTGCCTTCTTTAGCTTTGATAGAATATATATGTCCATGCCATTATCTATAAAATTACTACCAAAAGAGTAATTTCTTTTTTTCAGCTCTTCAATCGAGGCCGACATTTTTACATGTTTTATGCCAACTTCCTCAAATTCTTCACCAATACTTCTAAAGCCCATGCTTTCGTAGAAAACTCTCAGCTGAGCTTGAGCATCGAATTCTATTTTCTCTATGCCATCCATTGAAAACGAATCTACTATGAAAAATTTAATGAGCTGTTTAGCAACATATCTGCCTCTAAATTTTTTGAGAATAGAAAATCTCTGGGGCTTCAGGCAATTGTTTTCCAAACGAACTCTGAGGGTAGCGATGGGCTCATTCTTTTGATATACCACGTAGTGCAGCGTGCTGGGATCAAAATCATAGCTATCGGCTTCCTCCTTCGCACTAATGTTTTGTTCTTCCACAAAAACAACTCTTCTGACACTTTTTGCATTGTCAATTATTTTTTTGTTTCTACCTTTTCTGAGGACGAAAATATCATCGTTCTGCAATATATCTTCGCCTTTTAGGCCACTGCCATTGGCATAGAGACAGAAAAAATTATAGGAGTTCATTATGGGCTTCAGAGCTAATCTCATGGTTTCTCTGATATCTCTTCCATCTTTGCTGATTCTGAATTCCTCTCCCACTAAAGCTGGAGACTTAAGCATGAGCCATCTGACAGAGTCACTTCCGTAGCTATCGAAGGCTTCGTAGGGATCAACATAATTTCTCAGTCTTTTTGATAGTTTTTTTCCATTTTCGTCGATTATGGTGCCGAAAGATATGCAATTTTTAAATGGATTTACATCAAATAGAGCTGTGGATAGAACCAGTAGAGTGTAGAACCAACCTCTCACCTGTCCGTCCCCTTCGGCTATGAAGTCAGCAGGGAAATTCTTTTCAAAATAATCTCTATTCTCGAATGGATAGTGCAGCTGTGCGTAGGGCATTGCTCCGCTCTCAAACCAGCAGTCCAAAACTTCAGGAACTCTCACCATCATAGATTTGCCACTAGGATCGTCGGGATTTTTCCTTGTTAAACTATCTATAAATGGTCTATGTAGATTTTTTGGGCGTATGCCAAAATCCCTCTCTATTTCATCCAATGAGCCATAGACATCAATCCGTGGATATTTTGGACTATCACTTTTCCAAACGGGAATTGGACAGCCCCAAAACCTGTTTCTGCTTATAGACCATTCTCTTGCCCCCTCCAGCCACTTCCCAAATCTTCCATTCTTCAGATGGGCTGGGATCCAATTTATACCTTTATTGTTCCTGATGATTTTCTCTTTGATTTTAGGCACATCGACAAACCAGGAGGACATAGCTCGATATATCAGCGGCGTATCTGTCCGCCAGCAGTGGGGATAGTTATGTAGATACTGTTCCGTTTTAAACCAACCGCCTTCTTGTTTCAATTTAATTATTATCTGCTCGTTCGTATCAAATACCTGTTGGCCCTCATAGTCATACACTATGCCTGTGAAACATCCGGCATCATCGATGGGGCATACAACGGGTATTCCAGCATTTTTACAGGCTATTTGATCATCTTCTCCAAATCCCGGAGCCATGTGAACAATACAAGTTCCGTCTTCGGTAGTGACAAAATCACCCTGAAGTACGGTAAAACAATTTTTTGAATTCTTGACTTCAGCTATAGCTGTCATGTAACTAAACAGAGGTGTGTATTTCAGGCCAAGCAGATCAGTTCCCTTGAGAATTTTAATTAGATTCATTCTGCCATCTTTATCTACTAGTTCCTTCTCATATCTATTCAGTGTGCTCTCTCCAATTAGGTAGTAACCATCATCACGGTGAACAAGCGCATAGTTAACCCGACTGTTAACCGCGATGGCTAGATTAGACGGAAGTGTCCAAGGTGTTGTGGTCCAAACTAGAAGATAAACACTATCCATGGCCAATTCTTCTATAAATCCGGGTAACTGTTCAAGTTTGAATCTGACCGTTATCGCTCTGTCGGCTCGCTCTCTGAAGGAGTTATCCATTCTAGTTTCCATATTGGATAGAGGAGTTTGGCATTTCCATGAGTAGGGCATAACTCTGTAGTCCTCATAGAGTAAATTTTTGTCGTAGAGCTGTTTGAATACCCAAAGCACCGATTCCATATAATTCAGATCCATAGTTCTGTAACCATTGTCAAAATCTACCCATCTGCCAGATCTGGTTACATGTTTTTTCCAGTCGTTTACGTATCTAAGGACATCCTCACGGCAATAGCTATTAAATTTTTCTATGCCATACTCTTCGATGGCTTTTCTGCCTCCTATGCCCAGGACATTTTCAGCACTTTGTTCTGCCGGAAGCCCGTGGCAATCCCATCCAAATCTTCTAAGAACTCTTTTCCCCTTCATCGTCTGGTATCTCGCCACCGTATCCTTAATGTATCCAGCTAGAAGGTGCCCATAGTGTGGTAGACCATTGGCAAAGGGCGGTCCATCGAAAAATACAAAATTATTGTCTAGATTTCTTTCTAGAGACAGTTCAAATATATGTCTCTCATTCCAAAAATTTATTACCCACTCTTCCAATTCTTTGAAACTCAAACTATTATTTACTTCGGGGTAAAATTTCTTTGCATTGGTCATAACTTTAAAAATAGATAGTCATAAACACATCTCTGCTAATTATGTTTATTGGTTTTGTTTAGTCAATTATCAAAATTACTAATGTGCAATGGACTGTTTCCAGCACAAACCTTGATTTGACAATACTTTAATCAGTTGTCCACCAGGGGTCTAATGTACTTCTCCACTTTTTGGAGAAAACTAATCTATTTTCTATAGGAGTAACAGGAAACGGTCAGACCACGCGCCAGCGACATTGCAAACTGTAGTAGAATAATGTGAAAGCTACAACACAGCAGAGAAAACTTAAGAGCCACAGAAACATCACTATTCTTTTTTCGGACCAACCAATTTTTTCCAAATGATGGTGAAATGGTGCCATTTTTAACAGCCTTTTACCTCCTGTAACTTTAAAATATGTGACCTGCGCCGTTGTAGAAAGTATTTCTACCACAAAAAGCAGGGCCATTAGAGCGTATAGAATTTCTACCTTCAGTAGTATTGCTGTATAACAGAGGAGAACACCGATCATAAGGCTGCCTACATCCCCCATAAATATTTTAGCTGGATGTTTGTTGTATATAAAAAATCCGCTAAATGCGGCTATTACTGAAATCATGACTATAATTATGTCATGCAACACTTTCTCGCTAGGAAGTACATTACTGTAGCTGCAGCCATTTGACATTAATATTGTTATAGCCATAAGTGTAGTGGATATCATAATTACAGGAATTGCCAGTAGGCCGTCTAGACCATCTGTAAAATTTGCAGCATTCGACGAACCACACAGTATTAACACATAAAATGCTGGAGTTAACACTCCCAGGGGCACCTTTGCGTTGAACACTGGCAGTGTTATTCCCGTATCTAGATAGTTCGTGTCTCTATAGCAGAGATATATTATTCCGATAGCTGTCAAAAACAGCTGTAATATTAGCTTATAGCTACCTCTAAAGCCATTGGCACTGTTGCAGAATACCTTTATAATATCATCCACCAGACCTATAGTAGAAAATACCATTAGCAAAAATAAAGCCACTGCCATGTGAGGAGAATTTAGATCGCAGAATAGCAAAATATTAAGTGCTATGGCCATAGTCACGGCTACACCGGCCATCGTTGGCGTTTTTGCCTTTTTTTGGTGGGTTTCCGGTCCATCCATTCGGATTGGCTGGAATTTTCTATGTTTTTTCATCAGAAATACGAGCAACTCTATGCTAAAAAAACAGACCGCAAATGGCAAAGTAAAAAACAGCAGAAGCTTTTTTATTTCCAAACCCTGGTAAAACATTTGCCTCTACTTCTCAAAGGATGATTTTTTGGGAAACAATTCGCCGAGGAATTTGCTGGCTTCGCGTCTATCGGTCTCCGAAGATTCTGAATCATCGCTAAAGCAAAATAGTGGAAACTTTTCCTGTCTCAGCCAACTCTTTTCCTTCTCAAATTTTTTAAATTGCTCGGTATTTTTGGCATTAAAATATGTCAGCGATCTGTGTAGTGAATCCTGACATTTTGTCAGAAAATGGAATTTACGCAATAGTGGGCTATATTTAGGCCTAACGTATTTTATAGTTCCCCTCTTTTTCGCGTAGTCCACATATGATATGATAATTCTCTGCAGAGTGCTTTTTCTTCTAGAGGAATGACTGAAGGTGTAGTCGTATTCTTTTTTAAAGGTTAGCAGTGTGTCTTCCACATAGCTCTTTCTGTAGGCATCTATATTGTGATGGGGAAAAATGTCGGGGGCATTTTTGAATTTCTTCATCACTAGGTTTAGAGAATAGAATATCGTCTGATTATATATTTTATTGGTATTTTTAACATATTCTTCCAAATTTTTTTTCTTTTTGGAGAATCCAATAATTTTGAAACCTCTAATTACAGGGTTACTTTTTCTGTCGAAGAAAAACCACGGATTAACCTTCGAGCCAAAAAACATGTCATCATTCGCGTAGAGAAAATGTTCCGACAAACTAGGTATTTTGTGCAGATAGAACTCTACCGCCGAGAAACTAAACGGGGAAGAAGATTTATGTTTCTTTGGCATGATTTGACTCTGGCTGACTACCGTTATTTTTCCGCTCTTAGTATTTAGCCACGATGGCACATGACTATTGGTAACTATGAATAGGTGGTTAATCCAGGGGGCATATTTTTCAAGAGAACGTAGCGAAAATTTAAGTCTTTCGCTGCTATTGAACTTACTCCGTGAATTAGGCTTATTTTTTTTCGCTTCTTCAGCTTCAGTGGCAGCCGTCTGCCCCTTTTTTAGGGGAGCAAAATCGCCGTCGTCGGACCATAGATACACAATATCTACCTTAAGTTTTTTAACTTTCCATCTGCTGTAGATGACAACTCCCTCTCGTAGAAGCAGCAGAATAATTGCAATACAATATCCTAACCTTAAAATATTCCTTTTCTTTTGCAGTGGGCGACTTTCTCCCATAGATTTTACATTTAAAAATAGGTAATCAAATTAATATAAAAACAATTTATTTTATCAATAGCTTTTTCAATTTACTTTAACCTCTTTTTCTTTGCTTATCATTTCACATCTATTTCGTTGGGAAGCGAAGGGGAAAATGGCCATAGCACATTCACTACTCCGAAAAATAGAAATTTACAGATGAGAAAATAAAAAGAAGCTTGACTAGTTCACTGTTGGCAATAGGGTCATATTCTATGGCGTTGGGTGAAAATGTTTTGATAATTAAAGGGCAATAGAGTTGTTCTCCAGAGATAATCTGAAATTTTTCCAGAAAAGTTGGCTATCATTAGATAAAAAATTGTTTTTCCTGTTTGTGCTTCTACTGACCCTAGGTTGTCTGTTCAGTTTTAGTATGAGCATAGTGGTGGCAAATCTTATCAATCTTAGTAGATACTATTTTTTTAGACGTCATTTGATGTTTGTTGCCGTATCTTTAGTCATTGCGTTTTTTATGTCATTTATGGATACCACTGTGGCGAAAAATAGTGCTCTGCTGCTGTTCTGCGTTAGTATGATTTTACTTGTTCTGGTGCAATTCATTGGCTTCCAGACCAAAGGGGCTCGAAGATGGCTATACATCGCCGGAATATCATTGCAGCCTTCGGAGTTTATAAAACCCTCGCTAATCATACTTAATGCCTATCTACTGGATAAATTTCTAAAGACTAGAAATTTTGGCAATCTACTGGTTTCCACAGCTGCCTATGGAGGTGTCGCCCTGTTTATCCTGAAGCAGCCAGATATAGGCACTTTTTTGCTAATTAGCTTGGTTTTTTTTACACAAATATTTCTGATGGATTTTTTTAGACTAAAATATTGTTTATATGTGTTATTAGCGTCAGTTTGTCTATTGATATTGATATATACCAGCTCTTCCCATGTTTCGGAGAGAGTGGATAGTTTTTTAGCTGGTTTCGGCAACATAGAGAAGGCAAATTATCAAGTAAAAAGATCTCTAATGGCCTATGAAAATGCAAACTGGCTTGGCAGAGGGTTTTTAGAGGGAGAAATTAAAAACCACATACCTGACGTTCACACGGACTTTTTGTTTCCCGCAATAGCCGAAGAATTTGGATTTTTGATAGCAGCTGTGATATTATTTGCATATTTCTACCTGTCTATGAGGGTTCTTTTAGCCGCTCGACAAAAAAATAGCAATTTTGAATTTTTGGCTCTAAATGGGTTAGTATTGCTGGTGTATATACAGACATCCATAAACCTCTGTGTTTCTCTTAATTTGGCGCCTACCAAGGGTATCACATTGCCTCTACTGAGCTACGGTGGTTCATCTATGATAGGTACTGCTATAATTTTTGGCTATATTTTTGTTTTTCTCAAAAAGGATTTTGGTTTCTATACATCTAAGGCTAAAGTTATAGATATTAGAAACCTAGATGATGAGCAATAATTTTGGTATTTATATTAGCTAGATTAAGGATAGAAAAAATACTGGAAAGATAAATTTTTCCTATTATTTACTGGCATTATGTAAATATTGGTCGGTCGGAAAGCCAACCACAGGTTTGACTATGGCTGGCTTATAGGTGAATTGGATGAAATGTGTAGAAAAAGTAGACAGATGATTTTTGTCATATTCCTGAGCACTTTAGTTTTATTTTTCCCTTTATTCCTGAAAGAATCTGATAACTATAAATGCAAGGATCTGTATGGGTATGTTGAGACCAGTTCTCTAGATTACTGGAGAAATAAAAGAAACTATAGCACGGCTACAATAGCTGGTGTCGAAGAAATAGAAAGAATTAACGCCGCCATAGATTCTAAAATGATTGAATTCTATAGGAATAAAGGTGTTTCTAGAGAGTTAGCAACATATAATCTGTTGAACTATGAAATCTATCTAGCTAAAGAGACTATAGTTAACATGATCAAAGCTGTTGCCGATAAATTTTTTCAACATATTCCTGATGAAAACTACTATAATTTCGATTCTCTGGCGGAGAAGAATGAAATTTCCTATGCTATAGTTACAGAAAAATCGGATATTAAAACAATACCAATCGATCTATGTGCTTTTTGTGACAAAAATATGGATGAGATGCAGATCACCACCGTCAGATTTGGTGAGCCACTAATTGTTCTGCACAGAACTGTGGACAACGGCTGGTCCTTTGTGCGGACCTACAACAATGTTATGGGATGGCTAGAAAGCAAAAATATTGCTATAGCTGACAGAGATGAATTTACTAACTACATTAATATGAATGACTTTTTGATAGTAATTTCCAAAAATGAATTGATTGGCAACAGCTATCTTGACATGGGAACTAAACTAGCTCTGAAAAATGAAAAGAAAGAGTCCTACATTATAAAATTCCCTATTAGAGATAGAAAAAATGGGCTTATTCACTATAGGGATGTAGAGATTAAAAAAAATCCTGGTTTGCATAGAGGCTATCTCACCTACAGTGAAAAAAATATTGTAGAGCAGGCCATGAAGTACCACGGAACGCTATATGCCTGGGGTTCCGCTAACAATGGAATTGATTGCAGTGGCCTAGTTATGAATGTTTACAGTGTATTTGGTCTTAGACTGCCGAGGAACTCCCAGGAACAGCAAGCTCTGGCAAAAAATTTAGAATTTTTTAGTGGTAGTGATAGTGGAAGTGGCAGCGGGAGTAGAAGTATGTATTTTGGCAAAGGACAAACTATGAAAGTAAATAGAGCTCTGGATAGCGCAAAAATCGGCAGTATTTTATTTTTCCCCGGCCATGCGATGCTCTATCTAGGAAAAGTTGCCAATAGGCACTATGTGATACATTCAATTTTTGCCTGTAAAAAAAATAATGGCCATGGAAAATATGAGAAATACTATCCCAGACAGGTTATGATCTCTGCTCTAGAAAATTTAAAAAAATTTAGCGGGGTATCTTTTATAGATTCTCTGGTCTCAATCGCGACTATTGAATAGCTGACAGTTTATTTTCGTTGTAGAAATTTACTTTCTCTGGAGAAGAAAGTAAATTTGTTTCATGATCGTCTGGTTGTCTCCATTGTGGGATATTTCTATTGCATAATAATTATTGTAATTTACTTTTATTAATTAAAGTATTAATAATTTTTTAAGACTGGTGTAAGAAAAAAATTATGCATTGCAGACAAAAATTTAGGCATATTTTCATCTATTTGACTTTGTTATTTCTAGCCAATCTGTTTCCACACCTGATAAAATGCGTTAACACTGCCAATGCCTCCGTGATCATAGTTTTACCCGATGGCCTTGAAACCAGAGAAATAAACGGGGATAAATATAGAAAATTAAGAAATCGCTATAGTGATGTTGGCCAGATAAATAATCAGTATAAGGGTGAACTAGTCTATAGGCCGGACAATAATGGAGTTATTACCTACAGAGATGGAAGATTTTACGTATCCGCTTGTTTTTCTGCAAAAAAATTCTCCGTAAAGGAAATAGAGGATTCTAACGGAATTATTTCCACCGTTGATCCAGACAAATATAGATTTTCCTATTTTGGATCATTTGGCTACTATTTCAATAGAAGCATGGCTGTTGAATTTGAATATTTTGACTACATTGATTCGCTAGCTGCCATAGCGCCAAATATATTTAATAATATTGGAGAATTTAGTATAAATACAAAAAATTATATGGCTAATTTTCTGATGGAGATTAATGAAACTAAACTCGTTCCATTTTTTGGGGTTGGTCTGGGATTAGCCAATAGTAGCTATAGTGGCTACAATAAAGCGAACAACCCCGTAATAGTGGGTAAAATTGAGCCATTGTATCAGATCATTCTGGGTATAGAGTTTGCCGTCACTCAAGAACTGTTGTTTGATATCAGAGGTAAATTACATAGAACGTTTTCTGATCAAAAAATTAATGGTGGCGAATATAAAATAAGGTATAATAACCGCTATTCTTTCGGTCTGGGTTTTAAATACATATTGTAAGTAGGCTGCGAACAAAGAGCCGACGTCGCTATGGCATCAGCCCACATTTAGATAGATATCACACCGTAGGGAGGAGGTAGAATACTAACCATTTTCTCTATTCTTTTCAATCCCTAGATGTTTGTAGGCAGTTTCAGTCAGTATTCTGCCTCTAAAAGTTTTATTCACGAAACCACACTGTATCAAATATGGTTCTATAGTATCTTCGATCGAATCTCTCTCCTCCGAAAGTCCAGCTGAAATTGTGTCTATGCCAACGGGGCCACCACAATAGCTGCGTGCTATAAAATTTAGATATTTCAGATCGGAGCTATCCAGACCCACTTTATCTATACGCAATCTGTCGAGTGATAGATCTACAATTTCTTTGTCTATAATATTCTTCCCCCCCACCAGAGCGAAATCCCTAACTCTCTTTAGCAGTCTTATTGCTATTCTAGCAGTACCTCTGGACCTTTTTGAAATCTCTCTGGCTCCCTCCGCACTAATTTTTATCCTCAGTATAGCACTATCCCTCATCACTATGCCCATTAATTCCTCAGGCTCATAGAAATTCAGCTTCAACGGGATGCCGAACCTATCCCTTAGAGGACTCGATATCAGACCAAGTCTTGTAGTGGCGGCGACCAGCGTAAATCTGGGTAGATCTATTTTTATGGTTCGGGCTGCCGGTCCCTCTCCTATTATTATATCTAGTTTAAAATCTTCCATTGCCGAATAGAGTATTTCTTCGACAGCGCTGTGTAATCTGTGAATTTCATCTATGAACAGCACATCGTTTGGCTGTAGATTTGTTAAAATAGCTGCCAAATCTCCAGCTTTAGACAGAATTGGACCCGAAGTGCTTTTAAAACCAACTCCCAATTCATTGGCTATTATGTGTGAGAGAGTTGTCTTACCGAGTCCCGGAGGGCCGTAGAACAACACATGGTCAAGGCTACTTGCTCGTATTTTTGCAGATTTGATAAATACCTTTAAATTACTCTTTGTTCCCTCTTGGCCAATGAAATCATTGATGTTTACTGGCCTTAGAGAATTCTCCACAGCCACATCCATTTCTGTCTTCTGTATATTTTTGACTATATCATCCGCCATAGCAGATTTATTTATTAGAGATGTTATCAATTATCCCGGACAGATCAACTTTCGCCGTACTGCCATCATCGACCAGTTCCTCCATATCAAATTCAAATTCCTCTCTGGTTTTTAAATTGATAGTTTTCATTTCCTCTTCCTTCTTGCTCAATTTGACTAGGTCATCATCCAAAAATTCAGGATTACTTCTGCTGTCATTTAGCGCACAATACAAATCTATATGCTTCTTATCAATTTCTTCAAATTGCTCGTAGTCAATGGATGCGAAGTCTATCGAATCCAACTTAGACTTGTCTTCCTCTTTCCGCTCTTGTTCTACCATAGCTAAGATAAATTATTTTTTCGTCCATGATAGAAAAACAAAGTAAATAAACAAGAAGTTTGATAGGGGATAACACTCTATTTTCTAATGGATGAAGAGTAGACAGAAGAATTATCTTTACCAATTCTAGAAAAGCCAGCATTCACCAAACCGCCATTGTCCTAAATTTTCATCCATGAAAAACGAACAGACCTCAGACTATTCGAAAAATAGTTTTATTTTTTCTCTGATTTCCCCAGATAGATCTTCTATGGAGGCGTCGGCTACATCAATTTTAATGCAACGCTCGGCATTGTTTCTATAAATATAGTCGAAACCATCCTTCACTCTTCTATGGAACTCCAAAGTCATACTTTCGTACCTATTTTTTCCTCCGCCGCTGCACGATCTATCTAGTCCTACTTCCGTATCTATATCCAGTATCACGGTCAGATCTGGCCTAAAATCACCCAGAACGATGTGTCTTAGAGTATTTATTTCGGATATTGGCAAATTATGGCCAAATCCCTGATAGGCCAAACTGGAGTCGAAATATCTATCTGAAACCACTGTAATATTTTTAGCTAGCAGTGGTTTTATTTTTCTCTCCGTATGCATTCTCCTTGCTGCGTAGAGCAAAAGTAATTCTGTAATTCCATCCCATTTATTCACTTCGCCTTTCAGGAGCAGCTGTCGTATCTCCTCCGCCTCATTGCAGCCGCCCGGCTCTCTACTCCAAACGGTCTCTATACCATTTCTGTTTAAATATTCGACGAATAGTTTCGATTGGGTACTTTTGCCCGCTCCCTCTCCGCCTTCAAATGTTATAAATTTACCTCTAAGCCTTTCCATTCTATAAACCCTCCACAAGTTTTTTAAATTCATCGCCATAGCTACTGTAGTAGACATTATTCATTTTATCAATGAACATTGGACTCAGCAGAACTACTATTTCGTCCTCTATGCCATTCTCGGTTACGTAATCAATAATCTTGGCTAAAGCATCCCTAACATTGTCAATTTTTTCAATTTTAACATTATTTCCACAACTCTCCGATGGATCATCTACTATCCCCAGTACATCGATAAGAAATGATAGTTTTATATTATCCCTATGGTTTTTTAGCCTGATAAGATCACCGCCAGTTCTACTGTCAACTACAAAAATAGCAAATATGTTGCTATACATTTCAAAGGGAGATTCTATCAATTTTACCGTATCAGCACAGGAGTTATCAATAAATACAATATTTTTATCGTGTCTTAGGCATTCCATGTTGTGGGCAAGCCCCCTGAAAGTCCCAAGATTTGCCATAATTATCTGAGAGTCTAAATCAAGAGTACTAGCTATAACAAACGACGACAACAGTGATAATTCGTTGAGATTACTAGCCACAAAATTGCTATTGTTCAGATCATAGGATAGGTTGGAATTATGGTAATTGTATATGGTGCCATTAACATAGGAGTAACCGTTTTCAACCATTTTTTCCACGGAAATTGGCATGATTCTAATGCCACCATTATTTGTCAGAGCAAAATTTTCCTGAAAATCCTTAAATATGGGATTATCAATATTTACCATCAACACGCCATTTCCATTCTGTTTTGCCAGAAAGTTTCTAACTAGATGGAGTTGTTCCTCCTTTTCTAGGTTCAGCAAAGCTGTAACGTCAAAACTGAGATTTTTAAGGTAGTCCATTTCTAGTGCGGCTAGATCTAGCACAAATATATTATTCTCTCTCAAATTCAAATTGCTAATTGATTTTCCATCGCTGTAGCTATCTTCGGTCGGTAGAGTTGCGGGTCCAATGACATTAGTCTGTCTATCGCCGAATATGTAGCTGAGAGCAGAACAGATTATTTTTCTGTAACTTTTTCCAAAAATCGCTACGAATTTATTCTCCGGAAATAAATCTTTTATAATTGCCGCAGCCAGAAACACTTTGTCTGCTAACTGACTAATTTTTTTTGCTATGTTGCTTCCTAGACCATGGTCATCGAGGGACAAATTTTGTCCAAGGATGATAAGGTCAATGGAATCTAAATGGTAGCTATTTATATCTCTAACAATTTCCATGGCAAATTCACTATCTCCGCGATAGATTAATGATGGATCTGAATTTGGGCAGTACAGTGAAACTTCATTGCCATATTCTCTGAGCAGTTCGCCCAGAGCGAAACTAATGTGGTCTGTTCCCAATACAATAATTGTCTTTCCACCGTCTTTAACGCTATTGATTATCATATGCTAAAATTTGTTTATAAAATCATCCAGCTGTTCCAAAGAATTGAATTTGATACCTATAGTACCGCTATCATTTTCCTCATCATAATTTATTCTACATTTCAAACCAGTTTTTTTTGATAGTTCATCTACCCTAGCTTCTACCAAATCCGCTGTTGATTTTCGGACTTTTTCTGCTGGCAGTTTCGTCTTTTCTTTTTTCACTAATTTTTCAACATCCCTAACGGACAACCCATCATCGATGATGTGGTTGACTATTTTATCGGCAAAGGCACAGCCAATCAATGCCCTAGCGTGGCCCATATCAATTTTTCCTTCCAGTAGCTGTTGTTTTACACCAGCCGGAAGATTCAATAGTCTCATGAGGTTTGTTACATGACTTCTGCTCTTGTTGGCAATTTCTGCTATTTCCTGTTGACTGTATCCGCAGCTGTCAGCCAGATATCTGTAGGCTTCAGCCTCCTCTATGGGATTCAGATCTTTTCTCTGTACATTTTCTACTATACTTAGACTAAATGCCTCCACATCATCAAACTCCCTGACTATGGCTGGAATGGTTTTAAGGTTGGCCAATCTAGCTGCTCTGTATCTCCTCTCTCCTGCGACAATCTCATAGTTATCCTTTAATTTTCTCACTAGGATTGGTTGCAAAATTCCGTATTTCTTCACAGATTCCACAAGTTCAGCCATACTTTCGTCATCAAAATTTTTACGTGGCTGGTTACTATTGGCTGTGATTTTATCCACATCGATGTCACTCCTTGTGCCCACTAGTGAGAAATTTCTATCTCCAAGTAGAGATGATAAACCTTTTCCAAATTTCTTATTTTCTATCATGTTTTCTAATCATTTCTTCCACAAAACTAATATAGGCAAACGAACCACTGCAACTCGGGTCGTATATCACAGTTGGAACACCAAAGGACGTTGACTCCGCCAATTTAACATTTCTGGGTATAACATTTCCGTACACTAGCTCGCCGAGACAGGTGCGGACGTCATTTTCCACCTGTTCGGTCAATTTATTTCTTCTGTCGTACATAGTCAACAAAATACCGTCTATATGAAGATCGCCGTTAAAGTTAGTTTTTATCCGCTCTGCCACCTCCATCAGATGGCTAAGACCTTCTAGGGCAAAAAATTCACACTGCAAAGGTATTAGAATAGAATTGGATGCTACCAGAGAATTTATAGTGAGTAGGCCCAGAGATGGGGGACAGTCAACTATCACATAGTCATATCTTCCCTTTATTTTACCTAACATTTCGGATAGAACATATTCTCTTTTTTTTACCTCTGCCATTTCTACTTCGAAGCCAGCCAAATTCATATCTGCTGCCAAGATTTCTAAATTATCTATTCTAGTGCTGACTATGGAACTAGCCAGATCGGCGGTACCGGATAGTACATCATAGATGGTTTTTATTTCGCCTTTTCTCACTTCGATGCCAAAACCAGAACTCATATTACCTTGGGGATCAAAATCTATGGCCAAAACTTTCTTACCAACTTTAGCCAAACTTGCACTGACATTCAACACTGTGGTAGTTTTACCGACACCACCCTTTTGATTTACAATCGATATTACCTTTGTTTCCATAATAGCTGTTGTTTCACGTGAAACATTTATTTGGACTTGATTAGACGTATTATACAGATTGTTCATTTATTTTCAAGGACTGAAAAATTTATCGAGAACTATTTCTTGTTCTTACTTTTGTCTTTGTGGATAATTTAATGTCTCTATATTTATTTCATTTGCTCTATTTGTGGAGAAATGTTGTCTGCTGAATGTTAGCGAAAAAATTAAAAACTGCTGATGGCTAGAGATCTTGTTTTTCGCGTTTTTTTCTGTATTTTAGCATTCCATTGGGAATAATCTTCTGCTCTGCCCTAGCTATGGCTAGAGAATTGGCTAAAACATCTTCTGTTATTACGCTGCCAGCGGCGATTAGAGAATTTTCACCGATTTCTACAGGAGCAACAAGTATGGTATTGGATCCAATGAATGAATTGTCACCTACCTTTATCTCAAACTTTGAATAGCCATCGTAGTTACAGGTTATAGTGCCAGCACCTACATTAGTATCGGCTCCTATATCGCTATCCCCTATGTAGGACAGGTGACTTATCTTCGTGTTGCTGCCAATTCTGGATTTTTTAATCTCGCAAAAATTTCCAATTTTTGAATTTTTCTCCAAAATGCTACCGGGTCTTAGCCGTGCAAAAGGTCCCACTGTAACACCACTTCCTACTTCACAGCCCTCAAGATAGGAAAAAGATTTGATTGTTGCACCTCTGTCTATTTTAACACCAGTCATAAATATGACATTCGGTTCGATAATAACATCGCTAGCTATCTCGGTGTCATAGGAGAAAAATGTTGATTTGGGGTCCACAAGAGTAACACCCTTGGCCATGAACTCTTCTCTTTTTGAATCTTGGAATATTTGTTCGGCTGACGATAGTTCCTTTCGAGAGTTTACTCCGACCACTTCATTTTCATCCGTTATTATACAGCCGCATTCTAGACTGTTTGTCGCTGCTAACTCTACTATATCCGTCAAATAGTACTCTCTAGCTGCGTTATTGTTTTTCACTAGATCCAGAAGCTGACTCAATATTCCAGGATTTCTGGCTATATACACTCCGGCATTACATAGAGTACTTTTCCTCTGAAGATTATCAGCGTCCCTATACTCTATGATTTTTTCCAACTTATTTTTTTTATTTAGCACCAGCCTCCCATACCTGTTTTCTATATTTTTTGTATGGAACCCCAGAGTCACTATTGAATAATTGCTGTTAGCAATATAGTTTATCATTTTCTCATAGGTTCCTTTCTTTATGAAAGGAACATCTCCATAGGTCACTAGCACAGCATCATCCATATTTTCTAATGCTCCCAGACCAATTTTGGTAGCACTACAGGTGCCGCTTATATCTGTCTGGACCGCCATTTTTATATCTTTGGCACTAATATTTTCCACAGCCGCTCTATTGTCCGGAGATACCACGAGAATAATTTCATCGCTGTTAACCGATTTAAGGGTATTTACCACGTGATTAATTATTTCCAAATCACCGATTCTGTGCAAAATTTTTGACTTGCTAGACATCATTCTTAGGCTTTTTCCAGCGCACAACACTATTGCGGTTAGGTTGCTCATAATAATTATATTTATCCTTGAATAACTAAATATTTCTTATAAAATAAGAAATATGTATCCACTAATGTAAGCTATGTTAATTTTGTTTTCAAGTATATTCCTTATTTTTCTAGTTCTCATAGTTTTGGAACTAGATTTTTCCCGCAGATCTCTTAATAAAAATTCTAAAAAATCTGGCGACTCAAAGGATATTGGTGGCAAAGCTGATCCCGCAGTTGGTAAAAATATTTCCGCCGATGCCACTGCCGCTAAGCTAGATGATATTCTCAAGTTGTTAAAATCCAGTAAAACTGATGAGCTGGTGGTTGAAATGGATGTGTACATAAAAACACTGATTAATGATATGGGAGCACTCAAGAAAGTACTAATCGGCAATTCTTCCGATTCCAATAAAGACATGTTGCCCACAATGGCTAAAGATATAGGAGTGTTGGAGGAAAATATTTCTTTCCTTAGAAAGGATGTGCAAACTTTAGCTAGCAAAAAAATATCGGAAATTCTGGATAGAATTTCGGATCTGGAACAAAAACTTTATATAAAACTTGAGGAATCTGCTAACTATCCATTGGCTGATGATTACAGCGATAAAGAAGAAGAGGTGGAAGACAGGGATGAAGAATATAAAGAAGAAGGAGAAAACGAAGAAGAGGAAGAAGAAAATGAGAAAGAAAATGATGAAGAAGAAGAAAAAGAAGAAGAAACGGAAGAGGAGGAAGAAAATGAAGAGGAAGAAAAAGAAGAAGAGGAAGAAAAAGAAGAAGAGGAGGAAGAAAAAGAAGAAGAAACGGAAGAGGAGGAAGAAAAAGAAGAAGAAACGGAAGAGGAAGAAGAAAATGAGGAAGAAACGGAAGAGGAAGAAGAAAATGAAGAGGAAGAAAAAGAAGAAGAGGAAGAAGAAAATGAAGAGGAAGAAACGGAAGAGGAGGAAACTGCGGAAATAGATGAGACGTTTAACCCCCCAGAAATAGAATTTGATGAAAATGCAATTGTAGAGGAAAAAAGCGAAGATGATAGTTCAGAAACCGAAGATGAATTTTCAGATGCTAGTGAATCTGAAGAAAAAGGTAGCCAGAAGAAAAAAGGACTTAGGGATAGTGAAGAACTTATGGAAAAGATAAAAAAACTCAAAGAAAAACTCAATAGTGGGGATTCTAAGTGATAACGCTAACAAAAAGGAGGTTATTGTGGATAATAGGATAGATTTAAATTTGGTGGATAGGGTTAATGGTTTGGATGAAATCACAGCCATGGAAAAACTCAAAACGTTTGGCTACAACAGGCTACCGTCGTCGAAGAATAAAAATATAATTTTAATCTTTCTTAAACAATTCTGCGACCCGCTTATATACATATTACTAATTGGTGCATGTTTTTCTATTTTTTTGAAAGAATACTCAGATGGTATATTTATATTTTCGATTCTAGCTGCGAATTCGCTGATAGGTTGCCTGCAGGAGTATTTTGCTCAAAAGTCGGTTAATTCACTGAAAAATATGGTTAAATCAAGGGTGGTGGTTATTAGAGAGGGAGCTGAGAAGGAAATAGATTCCGAATATCTGGTAGTTGGAGATTTAGTTTTTGTGAAAGGTGGGACAAAAATTCCGGCTGACATAATTCTTCTGGAGAGTGAAAATTTAGAGGTGAATGAGTCTATGCTGACTGGGGAATCTGATGCCGTCAGAAAAGATGCTGGCTATAGACAGAAGGAAAACTGTCAAATTCAGGACAAATTTAATGAAGTTTTTGCTGGAACTATAGTTACCAAGGGAATTTTTAGAGGTGTTGTAAAAGCTACTGGGCTAGATACGGAGATGGGTAAAATAGCTTCTAAAATTAACCAGGAGACCGGGGTAAAAACTCCTCTGCTGATAAGAATGGGAGAATTTTCCAAATTATTTGCCATTTTCATAGCGGTGGCTATAGCTGTCATAGCTGCTATAACAATTATGAAAGGGGGAAATGTCAGAGATGTACTTATGATGTCGATTAGTCTGGCAGTGAGTGCTATACCTGAAGCTCTACCGATAACGATAACTATAGCTTTGGCTATAGGCGTGGTGAAAATGGCAAAAAAGAATATGATAGTAAAAAATCTCTCTGCCGTTGAGGCTCTGGGTTCCTGCACGATTATAGCCTCCGATAAAACTGGCACTCTAACCCAGAATGAAATGCAGGTTATTGGCATATGGGACCAAAGCAGCAAGGATATCACGTCAATTGAAGGTGCTGGGACAAAAATCATAGATAAAAATAACTGTAAAAATTTTTCTATAGAACAATATTTGGTATTATCTAGCGTACTAGCTAACGAGGCTGGGGAAAATGAGGGTAAATTCTTTGGAGATAGTGTGGATATAGCTTTCCTAAAGTATGTGAAAAGCCAGGGATATGATTTTAGGACAATTTTGAAGGATTTTCCGAAAAAAAAGATGCTTTACTACACGTCCGAGTCTAAGTACTCTTCAGCTTTCGTTGAAGTTGATGACCAGGCTCTCGTTTTGGTAAAAGGAGCCCCAGAGATAATTCTCGAAATGTGTCGGGGAGATGATAGGAAAGCTATAGAAATAAAACTGCAGGAATTGTCGGAGAATGGCATGAGAGTACTGGCCGTAGCTCAGAGAGCTATGGATAGAAAGCCGGATGGCGACTATAGCACCACTGATCTGAAGAACATGAAATTTCTAGCTCTCGTTTCTCTGCTGGATCCACTGCGGGAAGAGGCTAGGACATCCATTGTAAAGTGCCTGGGGGCTGGCATTGGGATTGTGATGATAACCGGAGATAGTACAAAGACTGCCTATACCATAGCAAAACACCTAGGTTTCGTCGAAAATGTAAATGAGGTGAGATCCGGCCTTGACATTAGAGAAGTTCTAGTAAAAGGGACTGCTGCAATGGATGAACTGACAAAGAATGCTAAAGTGTATTCCAGAGTAGAGCCGATACAAAAGTTGGAGATAGTGCGATCGTATATAAGAAATGGAAATTTTGTTGCTGTGACCGGAGATGGCATAAACGATGCTCCAGCGCTCAAAAATGCTAACGTTGGCATAGCAATGGGGAAATCTGGCACCGATATAGCCAAGGAAAGTGCTGACGTGATTTTGCTTGACGACAATCTTGCCTCCTTAGTAAATGGCATAGAGGAGGGAAGAATAGTCTACAGCAACATAAGGAAACTTATATTTTTCGTTGTCTCTTGCAATATACCGGAGGTTGTAATATACATATTTGCAGCCCTTCTCAATCTGCCAGCTCCCTTTAGTGCTACCCAATTGCTATGGCTTAATGTTATAACGGAGGGTGTGCAAAATATATTTCTCGCCTTTGAAAAAGGAGAGGGGGAAGAAATGGCTAGTCCTCCTAGGAAACCCGAGGAATCTATATTTGATAGTATTATGAAGAGACGGTGTCTTTGTTCGATAGTTGTGATGAGTTTGCTGTACATTGGATTCTATTACGTTTCCCTAAAAATAATGAATACAGAGCGGACCAAGGCCGTAAGTCTTCTGATGCTGCTATTTGTTTTTATCCAGAATTTTCAAGTGTTTAATAGCAGATCCGAAACCAAATCAATTTTTAGGCATAGCATCAGAGAAAATAAAAAACTTCTGTTTGGAGTACTGGTGGTTGCTGCTATCCATCTACTGATTTCAGAAAATGTGGCGGCAGGCAAAATACTTAAAATAGAACCATTGGCGCCCAGAGAAATTCTATTTGTATTCCTATGTGCGAGTGTGGTTGTATTTGTAAACGAGATAGAAAAAATTCTAAGAAATCTAAAAACCGCAAAAATGCGCAGCTGAACTGAATATTTTGCTTTAAAAGTCCTAGAAAAATTTTCCCATACAACTTATTTTAATAACGGTTTAGTAGAAGTTTATTCGAGTAATTTCGAATATATTGCATGTAAGTTCCTTATAAGACAGATTTTTTGGACTATTTAGCTATACAAACTAAAAATTGTATAGTATTGCAAATTACACTTTTTAGTTTAGACTGCGGGTGCCTCCTTTATAAAGGGCCATCCTGGTGGGGATGGCCCCATTTCTTTGGCAATGATGGTATTAGGCCTCCAGGCCGTAGATGAAAATACCGAAATTCGTAGCTTTTTCTATGACTCTATCTTTTGCTATTACCAGACAGTTTTTATAATCTATGGCTATTCCTGCGAAGCCGGAGCGGTGTAGTTGCTCTATGGTATCGGGTCCTATCGCTGGAAGATCCATTTTTCTGGTTTGTTTTGTTTTTTTAATTTTTACTAGCACAGGTTTGTTGCCACTGCTATACTTTAGGCCATTTACTCTTTCTATTAGACTTGCCGTACCCTCAACACACTCGATGCCCAGAACAATTTTTTGCTGCACGGCCACCGTTTGTCCCACATCAAAGTCGCTCAATTCTTCTAGGAGATTTTTACCTATATTTATATCTTCTAGGTAACTGCGGCTACATTTTATTTTTCCATTGAATCCGGCTTCAAGTTTCAGATTATTTAGTATTGAATCCACCTCTAGAATCTGAAAGTCATGTTTTCTGAAGAAGTCGGCAACAATTTCCAATACGGAATTATCACCGAGTAATTTGTTTTTAAGGATATTTTTTATCAGAGACAATCCGCCCAAATCAACCTTTAAAAAACTAAAAGCTGGTTTTCTCACACCGCCGGCGAACACTAGATCGCCAACGTCATTCTTTCTAAAAAAACTTATCGCTTCGCCGACACAGCCAATATCCACCTCTATAAAACTAACATCTGAGTAGTTCATGGCATTGGCAAAGGGTTTTATGAGTACACAAAACAGCTCGATTTTCGAGTTTTTGCAGTATTCGACTAATGCAGAGGGGAGTTCCCCGGAACCAGCTATAAGACCAAGCTTTTTCATATCATTTTAGTCCAGATATAATATACCTATCTGATTTTTTTGATAGAAATTCTATAACTTCGCAGACAACTCTAGAATTTTCGTACCTGTCTCGAAGATCTTCAACAACTCCGCGCATATCGCCGCTGGAAGATTGAAACACATCTCTGTAAAAATTTCGCAATTCATTTATGTCTTTTCTGGAAAAATTTCTTCGTTTCAAACCTATAATATTAACTCCCTCAAGGTTAGTGGTTCTAGCCTCGGCAACGACTCCATAGGGCACCACATCTCCCGCAACGGCTGTCATACCTCCTATCATTGCATGCCTGCCGATGCGAACCTTTTGATGTACCGCAGACAGACCTCCGATGACGGTGTAGTCGCCTATGCGCACATGACCACCCAAAGCAACGTTATTGGCCAACACGCAATTGTTTCCTAGAACACAGTCGTGGGCGATGTGAACGTTGATCATTAGTAGGTTGTTGTTTCCAATTTCGGTCACCATCATGTCGCCCTTTGTACCAGGGTGTATTGTGCAATGCTCCCTTATTCTATTATTGTTACCTATTCTGATGGATGACTCCTCCCCCTCGTATTTTAAATCCTGTGGCTCCTGTCCTATAACTGCAAACGAAAATATCCTATTTCCTCTCCCCATAACCACATGTCCATCCACAATAACATGGGGCTTTAGTTCGCAGCCATTACCTATGGTTACATGTGGTCCTACCACACAATAGGGACCAATTTTAACATTGTCACCTATCCTTGCGTTTATATCAACTATCGCTGTTGGATGAATCTGACTGTTACTTCCAATGCGGCCGTAATTCCTAAAAACACTAGCGTTGTCCTGCCTATTTTCGAAAATACCCTGTTGTTTATACATAAAGCAAATGTATCCAAGTAAAACTTGCTTATAGTGTAATACAATGTTAAATATAATCAAATCATTTTTTATTACAAAATATTACATTAAATCGATAAATTTCGGAGAATACAAATTTCAAGAATTCAATTCCCGGTATCGGAATTCCGGGGAAAAACTTTATGGAGCAAACACGCAGAATACGTGAGCATTCAAGAGATTCTACCTGTTTGTCTTGTGACGAAGAAATTAATTCTAGAAACTATAGTTTATACCAAAGTCGGCTACGGTTGATTTGTATTTGCTAGAAAATTGGTAATCAACTCTCAGGCTAAGGAGTAGACTTCTAGTCAGTTTATAGCTGAAACCCGTAGCTAGAAGGCCAAATAGTCTATCAACTTCTGTACCGATGCTTTTGAATTTATGATTTTGATAGTTTGCAAAACTAGCCGAAACCTCTGGTCTACTAAACGATAGCAGATATCTGGCTCCTAGTCCGACAAACGGTCTGAACTTGGTAAAATTCAGAGTTAGATCTAAATTAAAATCACTAGCAGTCAAATGATAACTGTTCTTATCTACCATCAAATTCAGTATTTCTCCATTTTTTTCCACAAATTCATCGTTAGTTAGCCAGAGAAGGTGTACTGCCACTGATGGAGTTACTGTCAGATAGTTTTTAACTATTAGTTTTTTTTCTATGGCTGTAGACATGCCAAATACATTGGTGGAAAAATCAGATTTCGCAATTGCATCTAATTTTTCTATACTTCTATCTACTGCATAGTTATTTTTCCTATAGGATAGATCAAAAGCTATATTAAACTTACTAGCGGTATTAATTTCCAGCTGAAAAGCTATAGTTTTTTCTAAGATATGAGCTTTGCTGCCCTGATTTTCTCCGAAAGAATGGCTATCTAAGGTTCCACGAAATCCAACATTAATACTTCCGAACTGTTTAACAGCTTTTATTGAACCACCCATGACATTATCTGCCATTCCATTGGCCAGTCTATTACCTATAAAATGTGGCTCTAGAACTATGGTATTCAAAGGAATATTTTCACTAATTTTTTCTCTGCGGCTGGAGAGTAGACTGTGAGTTATAGCGTCAGCTATAAATTTGGCGGACATTTGAGTCAGCGCTGTTTTTATATCATCATGGCTGCTGAATTTCTCAATGCGATTTAGTAAATCATCTATATTTTCATCATCTGGATTAGCTATTTTGATATCTGTCAGCACATTGTCAACACCCTTTTGATTTTCGTCCAGATAATTTATAAAAGAAAATAAATTCATCTCTTCTAAATTATCCTCTATGATACTTTTTCTCGTAACGGTTATTGTGTAGATTTTTTTATCCAGAGAAAAGCCTCCTTTGATTTTCAGATTTTTTTGAGATTTTACTAGCTTGATATTTGCACCCTTGCCGATGACAATGGGGCTATCCGATACTAGAATGTCATAGCTTTTTCCCTCACCGTAGGTTCCCCGGGCAGCAACTATATCCAGAACAGTTCCCTGCTCCAGGATTATCTTTTTCGCTGTAATTTTATCACATTTATCTGGAAGTATCTCAAATCTGACTGTGCCAGAATTTGTGAAGTTAACCAGATCAATCTTAGTAGCTTCTGCACCAATTAGACTTAAATTTCCTCTGTTGACCAGGTTGACGTTTCTTATGGAACCGCCCTTTTCCAGCCTGAACCATCCTCCTGTGCCCTCTATGGTTACAATGCCATCACAATAATTTATTGTGTTAGGACGACCGTCATCGTCAAAATTATTTTCTACCTTCCCTTCTATAACATCGAAAACATTAACATTACCTCTTTCTAATTTAAAATTTAGCCGTGCACCATTTTCCATGTAGAAAGCATTTTGTCTACTTCCATCAATTGATCTATTCCCCCTGAATTCAGTCGATCTGTTTTGATCATTTTGTACTATAGTTACAATGGCAAGTTTTTGATTAATTAACCCCCCTCCTATAACCATAGCTCCACTAATTATTGGATGGTTGTTCATTGAAGAGTTGTTTTCACTGACACTATCAATATTATTAACCAAACTAAGACCTTTTTCAAAAATTACGTTTACATTACCGTAAACACAGATTGCGCTACCTTCATGTGCCCGATTGTCTTCAAATGTGGCCCATTCTTTAAATTTAGCAGTTAATCCTTGATTAACTTCATCGCACGCCATATAAATGGCTCCTCCGAAAGGTGAGATATTTTTAATAAAAATTGCCTCTTTTTCAAAAGTTAGTGATGATTTTTTGAAAATAAATATGGCTCCTCCACCTCCCTCATCTGCCATAACCCACTTGCCAGGTTTTCTATTAGCATCGAATCTAGCTATTTTGTTATCCCTGAAGGTAACCTTTTTTTCAAAGGTCAATGATTTTTGATTTCCATCACCATAACTATATCCAGTAAAGCAAATAGCTCCCCCATGCCTAAGGGAGCTATTACCTTCAAAGTTTGTCTCCTCTGCGCCAAAAATTAAATCCATGTTCTCGATGAAGATGGCACCACCACCATGACCTTTGCCGGCTTCACTGTTATTCCAACTGAAGGTGGTAACTTTACCCCTGAAGGCTAGAACTCTATCTCCACTAGCATAGATCGCTCCTCCACTGAATACGCTATTGTTTTTTTCGAATTTGACATCTTCTAGTGTAATGTTTGTTCGTTCAGATGAGAAATTGATAGCTCCCCCACCTCTCCTCATATCATAAATTATATTATCATCAACAATTACGTTATTGCCATTCATGAAACGTAAATTTTTCAAGGTAACATCATAAACTTTCTCGCTGCTATTATCGATCCTTGCGAATTGGAAAAGACCTATGTTTTG
>JAITAR010000011.1 GCA_031284025.1 Rickettsiales bacterium
CCAGCATTCAGAGTTATGCTATTTGCTTTGATTTTAGCACCTCCTCCAGAAAGTATTTCAAATCTAATGATACCAGAATTTTCAAAAGTAGTCAGGTTGAGTCCTCTGGATTCTCCTGCCAATTTCAAATTTCCTCCGTTGACAACTTTGACATTTTCCAGGGAACCACCTTTCTCTATATTAAGCCAACCTTCACCTTTGTATATGGTTATGATGTTGGTGTCTTTAGTTTTATCGCCAGTGAAAACATCGTAGACATCAACATTGCCTTTCTCCACAGTAAATTTAAACTGAGAGTACTTTTCCATATAGACAGCATTACTTCCGTTTCTATCGGCTCCTGATTTGTTTCCTCTGAATTCCGTTGGCACCAGCGGATTTTTCTGTATTAGAGTAATGGTGGCTAGTCTATCACTATTCTCGCCATTCATATATATGGCTCCACTTTCTCCGTCTTCTGTAACGTTACCAATAAGACAAAGGCCATCGTTGAATATCATAGATGTGTTGTAATAACTAAAAATAGCGCCACCATGTTTTGCACTGCTATTTTTTTCGAAAATTACTAATCTTTCAAATGTTAGCGTTGAATTGATGGCATAGATGGTTCCGCCATTTTCTATCTCTCCAGCAGTAACCCTGTTTCCTTCGAAAATGACTTTTTCCTCAAAGATTAGGACATTTTTAATGTTATCACTTCCCGTAGAACTTATGGCCCCACCGTTTTTCTTACTTTCATTAGCAAAAAATGTCACTGCCTTTTCAAATTTTAAACTAGAGTTCTTGTCATTAATTCCTTTTGAATCCAATAGAATGGCTCCACCTTTGAACTTACTGCCATTCTCTCTAAAGACAGCTTCATCTTTGAAAATTGCATCCGAATATAGAGCAAGAATAGCTCCACCACCACTAGAGTTCTCTCTGTTAGCTTGGTTTCTTTCAAAGATAGCTACTTTTTCGAAGGTTATAGTATTTCTATTGTAGGCATCTCCCTGAGAAAATATGGCTCCACCACTTTTACTTTTATTATTGAAAAATGTCGCTGCCTTTTCAAATTTTAAATCACGGTCCACTTCGTTTCCTTTTTCCGAATATAGTACGATGGCTCCGCCAAATTCTGGGGATTTATTATTTTCAAACTTTGTCTCTTCTCTGAAAATTAGATTTGAATAATCGACTTCAACGGCCCCACCTGAATTTTCAATGCTTTCATTGGCGTAGAAGATAGTTTTCCCCTCGAAAATCAAATCATTATCTTCATTACTATCTTTATCTCCCGAATAGAAGACGGCTCCTCCGCATAATTTTGCTCTGTTGCCGCTAAAGGCGGTATTTTCCAAAATAACGTCTGTTTTCCCCTTGATATAGATAGCTCCACCACTCTTTTCGTTGTCAGATGCAGTATTGCTATAGCCCTTGTCGAAATGCAGATTTTTCAGTCGAATATTTTGCAAATCTTTTCCGAAGACAAAAAATCTGTTCTCATTATTTCCATCTAATCTGACTCTGTTCTCTTTCGTCACCCCAGATATGCTTAGGTTACCACGATAGACCTTTATTGCGGCGGTGAAGTTCATGTCCTGCTGTATATCTACCATTAATCCTTTAGTATCATGCTTGATGGCTCCTGATAGTCTATCAAAATCATTTGCTCCAATAATAACATTACTAGCTTCTCCCTCGCTAAACATGGTCAACAGCAACACAAGACCGCAGCATAGAGCAAAATTCGCCCGTATTCCACTGATCTTTTCTCTTTCTGAAATTTTCATAGGATACCTTTAAAGATTAAAAAAATTGCGATCGAAAGACTAATATCTCCTTTACTAATTGTAAATGGGCATTTGGAAAAATGTTCAGAAGCTGTGTGAATCCATTATAGGTTGGTAATTCCAACCACCAGGACTCTACACTATCCACCCGCTGCACATAACTCTGTCTCCGTCATAGAGGCAGCAGAGTTGCCCTCTAGTTATCGCTCTCGTTGGTTGTGTTAATTTTATGGTAGCTTTATCGTCTTCCCTGTCAAATTTTATCATTCCTCTCTGCTCTCTATGAGAAGATCTGAGTTTCACACCGTATTCTCTATCTTCGTCGCTGGTAGAAGATAGATAATTTATGTTGACGATGCTGACCTCACTGCTGTACAGATCACTGTCATCCCCCACGTACACGGTATTCGTAGAGGCATCTATGCCGGTAACAAATATCGGTGTTCTATAGGAAATGCCCAAACCTCTCCTTTGCCCAATAGTGTACCTGAAAGTTCCTTCGTGTTCCCCGAGGACTTCACCATTTACGTGTCTGATTACGCCATGTTTTTGTTCACCGTCAATTTTTTTTGCCAGAAAATCCTTGTAATCATTAGTTTCAATGAAGCATATGTCCTGACTCTCCTGCTTATCGGCTACATGCAAACCTATTTTTTTTGCATATCGCCTAACTTCGCTTTTTTCTGTGGAATTAAGAGGAAATTTAATATACTTCAGGAAATCATAGTCAATGGTAGAGAGGAAATAGGACTGATCCTTACTGGAATCCTTAGCTTTTCTTAACTCATAGATTCCGTTATTCTCAGTGACACTGGCATAGTGTCCGGTGGCTATATAGTCAGCGGCGATTTTTTGTCGTAACTCAATTAATTCCTTGAATTTTATATATCTATTACACATGCCGCAGGGATTCGGTGTCTCGCCAGAGGCATAGGAATTTACGAAATACTTCACAACTTTTTCTCTAAAATTCTCAGAGACGTCGAGAACTATATGTTCTATGGCTAGAGTGTCCGCCACTTTCTTTGCGTCGTCTATGGCTAGCTGGTCACATTTTCTCCCCATCTTCAGAGTAACTCCCACCGGATCATGGCCAATTTCCTGTAGCTTGGCTGCCGTAACGGAGCTATCCACCCCTCCCGACATAGCCACCAAAATCCTACTCACTTTTTTTCGGCGTCCCTTTAGTTTTTTTCAGGGAAATTTTCTCCAGCTCACCACTTTTAGTAAGTTTCTTTATGACCTTTTTTCTTATTTTTTTTCCCAGTGGGCTAAGTCCACTGTAGCCAAAGTTAACCAAAAACGAATCCAGAGAACCATACTTACTTACACTTCTGAGTGTTCTCGCCGCCAGTCTAAAATTTATCTTCACTCCAAGTGCATCACTCATCAGAGAAACGTGCTGCAAATTTGGTAAAAATTTTCTGCTAGTTTTTATTTCCGAATGTGATACTTTGTGGCCAAATAAAACACTAACTTTAGCTAAATCACAACTTCTAGACATAGTAAACTCAACTCCATTAAACCTCTCACCGTTTTCCCAGAAAAGTAGACGGTTCAAAGAAACTCTATAGTAGATTTGAAAGAGAGTATAATGCTCTTTGTTATAGTCAACGAGAAATTCTCTAGACAAGTTTGCCCACTATACATATATTTTCTCGTCATCTAGATGACAAGTGAAATAATTGTTTCCATCAATAATAACTTTGGCTATGGGAAACTAGTTTTTTTTCCATTTTCTTTTGCCTCCACTCTTTTCTTTTGAAGTGTTTTTCCCCATTTTCCTTGTCCCATCGATTTCGTCGATTTCAGCTCCTGTGATTGCTTTTCAGGTGTTGATTGTTGTAGTCTATTCTGCACTACATCGAATAGGCCGCCGCTGGCAACTGTATTTATGGCATACAGCCCATTAGCCAACCCCTTTGGATCTGCTACACGCTCATTGTCGTCATTACTTCTAATTTTATCAGCATTGATTATTTCAACATCATTGCCAAGATGATCCCTAACAAAACTTTGAAATTCATCGCCAACTTCTTTGCCGGTGGGATCACTGTACAGTACCTCAACTTTTTCGGTCTTTTCATTGTAGAAAAACCTACCAGAAACATATTGTGTTTCATCTTGGCTTTCACCGTTGTTCACAGCAAGTATAAAACTATAGTCTTTTTGGCCGCTAAGTACATTAGAAAAAAGATCTTCATCTATACCATTTTCTCTATTTGTTTTGTCGAAAATGCCAAAATTATCAGCCGATAGATTAAGTTTAGAACTCTTCTGTACAACCATAGCTAACTCATCGCTATTCATATAATTTTTGCAGAATAGATTTTCTACATCACTGACTTCGCTGAGTTTAAATTCATTCTCTGCATCAATAAGTCTCAACATATATTCATCTTCTTCTTTAGTTCTTGCCGTTTTATTGATTAAATAATTTGTAAGCTGACTGCGGTATTCTTCTAGAAGATCGTTAATCTCTTTACTTTCACTTTTTTTAGGTGCATCTGCAATTTCATTTGAATTCTCCACCGTTGCCTGTAATTCATCTTCTCCCATATCTTCTCCCATATCTTCTTCTATATCTTCTTCTATCTCTTCTTCTATCTCTTCTTCTTCTATCTCTTCTTCTATCTCTTCTTCTTCTATCTCTTCTTCTTCTATCTCTTCTTCTTCTATCTCTTCTTCTTCTATCTCTTCTTCTTCTATATCTTCTTCTTCTATCTCTATATCTTCTACCTCTTCTTTTTCTATCTCTTCTTCTTCTATATCTTCTTTTTCTATCTCTATATCTTCTACCTCTTCTTTTTCTACCTCTTCTTTTTCTACCTCTTCTTTTTCTACCTCTTCTTTTTCATATTCTTCTTCTCCATCTAATTCTGATCCTTTTGAAGATAATTCATCCAATAAATCTGGATTTTCCTGTAATATTTTTTTTTCCAAAGTTAAATCATCTAAATCTTCTATTAATTCATCCATTGATTCCCATAGCTCATCATCGGTATGTTTTTTCTTGCTACTGTGTTCTTTTTCAGCGACATATTCTCCAGCTGTTCTCATAGTGCAGTTTATATCGGTATATTTTTGCTTTCCGTCGGATTTTGCTTTCAGATTAAAATTATTTTTTTTCGACATTCCATCAAGTGAAACATCTTGCAGTCTTTCTTGTAATTCATCGAATATACCACCGGGAGCAATCGTATTCAAAGCATACAGTCCGCAGGTAAGTGTGCCACCCGGTTGCCTTGCCACTTCTTTATCCCCTATTTTAACTTCCCCTACGTCAATTATTTCTACATCGTTTATTTCTTTATCGTTGCCGTTTTTTTTCCCAATGATTGGTTTTACAATAAATTCCATAATAAATTTCTTAAAATCAGGGCTAATTCCTCCCTTAAGAGAATCATTGTGAAGTACTTTTATTTTGCCATCTGCTTCTTTATAGATTCTAGCAGAAACATAGTGCGTTCCACCGATTCCATTTTCGTCTGTTCCTATGGCGTAGACAAAATTTAAAACTTCTCCATCTTCTATTTTTGTGGTATACTCACTAGTGGCTCCTTCATTGAGTCCTCTATTTGCGTCACTGTAATCACTTTTACTAAAAACAAAAAAATTATCCAGAAATTGCATTTTGAGCTCAGACATTCTCTCTGCAATTATGCCTAACTGATCGCTCTCAATAAATTCGCTGCAGAGTAGTTTTTGTTTTTCTTCGAAGGATAAATTTGATGATTTGTTTTCCGCTAAAGATTTTATAGATTCTAATTTTGCTATATCTTCGTTGACTTCATATAATTCTTCTTGTATTTTCCATGCCTCCACAGCATTTTCATTTTTTATTTTGTTCAATCTTAATTCATCGCTAGCTTTTTTAAAAAGCAAACCTTCCAAACGGGTTCTATAAAATACATCTAGAAGAATATTAATTCTTTCCTCGTCATCTTTTTCTGCGAATCCAAAATGTTCGTATTGCGGCTCGAAGGGATTTACAGTATTAACATAGTCAATCATAATTTTAGTCATAATTTGGTAAATATTGTTATATATTAGTATATATAGCAATTGTCAAGCATTTTTATTATTTTGTTCTCTCTGCAGCAGATCCAATTTTTTCCGTGGTATGGGCCTACCAAGGCTTTGAAATAATTATACAGATAGCGGAAAAATTAATTTGAAAAATAAATTAAAATTCCTAGTATCTTCAAAAATTTTCAGAGAACCTTGAAAAAGTTATCACTTTCAGTGGCAATTTGTTTGACTGGAGTTATGTTTTTATTTTTATATGCCAACATGTGTCTTCAAGAAAAGATTAGCCACGATTCTATCTTTTTTCTAGAGAAAAATAGAGGACTCAGTCAGACTGTGACAGATCTAAAAAATACCGGTGTAATAAAGAATGGGTTTATCTTTAGAATTGCTATGGAGCTAAAATTAAAATTTAAAGGTGAAAAACACATAAAATACGGTGAATACGAATTTAGACATTCTGATAGAGTGCTGGACGTGGTAGATAAAATCAGAGATAATGAAGTATACTACAGAAGCGTCACTTTCCCAGAAGGTCTATCGAATAGGTCGATTTTTCGTATTATTGAAAATAATGATTTTCTCTCTGGAGAAATGCCCTCGGAAGAATCTATAGGCGAAGGAACTCTACTGGCGGAAACATATTATTTTAGAAGGGGAGACAGTAGAAATTCGATCATTGAAAGAATGCAGAGAGGAATGGAAAATTTCATCAATGAGAGTTGGGATAGGAGATATCAAAATCCTCTGATCAGAACAAAATATGAAGCATTAATTTTAGCATCCATGGTGGAGAAGGAATCTGGCAATTTTTTCGAGAAAAAATTAACAGCTTCAGTTTTTTTGAATAGACTAGCGAAAAATATGTATCTGCAGTCCGATCCCACAGCAATATATTCCTACGCCCGAGGGGACGTAGAAAAGGAAAAAAAGATGAAAACAAGCGTTCTCCTGAGGGAAAAGACCCCCTATAATACCTACAGAACTAAAGGTTTGCCTCCAGCGCCCATATGCAATCCCAGCAGAGAATCTCTACTGGCGGTTTTACAGCCGGTAAAGTCGGACTATCTATTTTTTGTGTCGAATGGCAATGGGGGTCACAACTTTTCCGTTAGCTACGCCGAGCACAGGAAATTTGTCAATGAACTGCGGAAAAAGAATGGCGGGGCGGTAAAACAGCCATAGATCCGCTACAGATCTTCTAACATTTTTCTGGCTAGTATTTTTCTCTCTTCCACTGCCGGCTGCCCGAATGGATCAATGCCGCTGGTTTGGCCAATGAGTATTACCTCTATAATATATTGCATCATAATCCGGGATAAACATGTTTCATCGACATTTTGCAATTCAAAAACCCTAATCGGTAGATTTCTTCTGCTCAAAACCTCCACCGTTGATCTAGCTTCGATGTCCATTAGCTCATCAAGAGTCCTATTTTTCAGATAGCTAAGATGGTCAACGTAATTTTCTTTGATCTTAACACTATTTTCATTAATTTTTTCTATAAAAAATGTGAAAAACAGATTTTTAGG
>JAITAR010000018.1 GCA_031284025.1 Rickettsiales bacterium
CTCTTTCTCTCTCTCCTCTTCCTCTCTTCTACTTTTCTCTTCTTCCTCTTTCTCTCTCTCCTCTTCCTCTCTTTTCCTTTTCTCTTCTTCCTCTTTCTCTCTCTCTTCTTCCTCTCTTCTACTTTTCTCTTCTTCCTCTTTCTCTCTCTCTTCTTCCTCTTTTCTCTTTTTCTCCTCTTCCTCTTTTCTCTTTTTCTCCTCTTCCTCTGTTCTCTTTTTCTCCTCTTCTTCTTTTCTCTTTTTCTCTTCCTCTTCCTTTCTCTTTTTCTCCTCTTCCTCTCTTCTCTTTTTCTCCTCTTCCTCTTTTCTCTTTTTCTCCTCTTCCTCTTTTCTCTTTCTCTCTTCCTCTTCCTTTCTCTTTTTCTCCTCTTCCTCTTTTCTCTTTTTCTCCTCTTTCTCTTTCTTTTTTTCTTCCTCTCTTTTCTTTTTTTCTTCCTCTTTCTCTTCCTCTCTTTTCTTTTTTTCTTCCTCTTTCTCTTCCTCTCTTTTCTTTTTTTCTTCCTCTTTCTCTTCCTTTTTTTTCTTTTTCTCTTCTTCCTTTTTTTTCTTTTTCTCTTCTTCCTTTTTTTTCTTTTTCTCTTCATCCTCTTTTTTCTTTTTCTCTTCTTTCTCTTTTTTCTTTTGTTCCTCTGTATATGTCATAGCAACAGATTCTTCTGTAGCATAAACCTTACTCTTCATCACCTGCAGCGATAGCAGAATTATCATAAACACCACCATACCTGTAGATTTTCTTATATTATTCAAAGCCATAGACAACCCTTTCTTAAAAGATAATAAACGCCGTATTGTAACGCAGAGAAATCGGTGTGTCAAGCATATGCGGAATTTGGCATAAAATTGTAGGTATATTAGGTTTGTTTTCTATATATCTCCATAATTCTGAAATTATGATCGTTATCATGACTTTTCCTAAAGTCCAAATGTTTCTTCATATACCATTTCTCTGGACTAAATTCTGGAAAAAATGCATCGGCCTTCCCATCGTAGTCAACTTCAGTTAAATACATTCGATCCACTAGTTTATTTTCTATAGAAAATTCATAGATACTAGCACCGCCAATTATAAATAATTCCGTCTCTCCACTGTCGTCCGCAAATTTTATAGCATTGTCAAAGGAATGGAACAGAAAACATCTGTCTGCAATAAAATCAGCATTTCTTGTTATAATCATGTTAATTCTGCCGGGAAGAGGCCTTCCTATGGACTGAAAAGTTTTCCTTCCCATGAGTACATGGTGTCCCATAGTTAGATTTCTAAAGTGTTTCATATCGTCCCCCAGCTTCCACGGAAGTTTGTTATCTAGGCCCAGCTGCCTTTGTTTTCCCAGGGCTGCCACTAGCGATATCATCATACTGCTACGGTAATTTTAATAGTGAATTGCAGCCACAATAGGATAGCAAAAATTTTCTTGCAATGACTATTATATTTGGCTACACTAGCTAGGACAGCTATAGTAGTATTAATTTGATGGCTATGGAATCGAGGGACAAGGTACTGTTTATTGACGAAGTAAAATACCTCTTTCGAGTGCTATTGAAGGAGGGTGATGAACTGAGACTGGTAGGCGGCTGTGTGAGAGATTATCTTGCCGGTAGCCGAGGAAAAATATGCGACTACGACTTTGCTACCAGCTATAGACCTGAACAGCTGATTAGAATTTTGGATAGCAATAATATAAGGCATATAGATCGGGATATCGAATTTGGTACCGTGGTGGCAATGGTCGGCGATAGAAAATTCGAAATTACTAGTCTGAGAAAAGATATTGCTACCGATGGCAGGCATGCCGTCGTTGAGTTTAACGACGACTACCGAGAGGATGCAAAGCGTAGAGATTTCACATTTAATGCACTCTACTGCGATGGCAGTGGCAAAATATACGACTACTTTTCCGGTGTTCTGGATCTCAAAAAGGTAATTATAAGATTCATCGGAGATCCAGAGGAGAGAATTTTAGAGGATCATCTCAGAATTCTCAGGTTTTTCAGATTCTACTCTAGCCACTGTTTCTTTCTAGACTATAGAAGCCTTTTAGCTTGCAGAAAACACGGAGAAAAAACTAGAAAGCTGTCGCAGGAGCGAATTACAAAGGAGCTCTGTAAAATACTGGAGAGTAGCTATCCCCCAAAAACACTGAAAATAATGGAATTTCATGGCATACTGCAGAGTGTGCTGGGCTACAGCGGCGAACTGGACCTTTCCAATTTAGAAATATTCTTTTCTTTAGAAAAATACGTGGATTTTAGTCACAACTATCTATTTATTTTGATACTGCTGCTGAGTAAAAATAAAATAGATCTAAATTTGGCACTACGACGCAGAGAGAAAATATATATCAGTTCTATTCTGGACAACGTTCCCAAAAATATCAGCCACGGTGAAATAAAGAAATTGTTATTTCTTCTAGAAGATGTGAAAAAGGTCAGAGATATAGTTATGGTATATCTGTGCAACTGCTACTCGCCGGATACCCTTAGATATTTGGATCTAGTAGCAAAAATCGAAATTCCTAGACTTGCTGTAGAGGGAAAGACTCTAGAGGACTATGGTTTTACCAGAAAGAAAGAGTACAGCAGACTGCTAGCCATGGCTAAAAATATTTTTATAGAATCAGAATTCACTATGGACAGAAAAACTCTAATGGAAGAATTGAAAAATAGGTGGCCCATTCACCCACAGGAAATCACCGAAAGATCAGCTGATTAGGCAAATGGAGCTACAGACTAGCTTTCTTTGAACTGCTGCAATCTGGACATTCTCTTCGGATGCTGCAACTTTCTTAGAGCTTTAGCTTCTATTTGCCGTATCCTTTCCCTTGTCACGGAGAAATGTTTTCCTACTTCCTCTAGTGTATGATCCGTATCCAAACCAATGCCAAACCTCATTCTCAAGACTCTCTCTTCCCTGGGAGTCAGATTCGAAAGCAGGGAAGCAGTTATTTCTTTCAGATTACCATATTCTGCAGCATCAATGGGAGACACAACCTTCGCATCCTCAATAAAATTGCCAACCACACTTTCACTATCACCGCTGAGCGGAGAATCCAGACTAACGGGATCTCTGGTATTAGCCAGAACCTTCCTTATCTTATCGGCTGGCACCAGCAATTTGTTGGCTATTTCCTCAATGTTAGGAATTCTGCCTAGTTCCTGGGTGAGCTGCCTTGACGTTTTCGATATCTTATTTATAGTTTCAACCATATGTATCGGTATCCTAATGGTCTTTGACTGGTCAGCTATTGCTCTAGTCATAGATTGTCTAATCCACCAGGTGGAGTAGGTAGAAAATTTAAATCCTCTCTTGTACTCAAATTTATCAACAGCTCTCATCAGTCCAATGTTACCTTCCTGTATCAGATCCAGGAATTGCAATCCTCTATTAGTGTACTTTTTAGCAATAGATATGACCAATCTCAAATTTGCAGCTATCATCTCCTTTTTAGCCTGTTCCTCTTCTCTCTTAACTCTTTTTATATCTTTAAGAAGATCATTAAAGGCAACGATTTCCAGTCCCACAACCTTTGAAAGCTTTTCCATCTTATCCGTATAGTTAGCCATAGCTTCTCTATTCTCTCCCATGAAGCTCTTCCATTTTTTACCCTCAAGTCTATTTAGGCCATCAAGCCATTTCGCATCATAGAGGCCATCTTGAAAATATTCCAAAAATTCCTTTTTTGTGATACCATAGCCATTAGCTATGTCGAAGATCGTTTTACCTAATTCAACTATCTTATTCTCTATTTTATAGAGTTCAGCAAAAATACTGTTCACCACATTGTCACTGAGAGACATACTTGCTATTTTTTTATAGAAACTGTTTAGCAATTTTTGCACATCTGGATTGTATATATTCAAAATGTCGTTATTCCTTTTCTTCTCAGACAATATTTTTTGGGCAACCACTATCGAATTTTCAAGTATCGTTAGAATTTTTGGCAATAGAGACTTCTCCACCGTAGCAACGCAGGAATTGCCATCGACATCTTCATCCTCCTCGTCAAACATATCAAAGTCATCCTCGTGATCATTTTCCTCCACCACTACATTTTTACCGGCGACGATATCATCATTATCTTCAAAGATAGAACTAATCAGGCTTTCATCATTTACCTCCTTTTCTATCTCCTTAACCAGGTCCAGAGAAACGGCACTGGTCTCGACGTCCGTATCTGACAGTTCATTGGTTTTAGATTCATCTATCTTAACTATATCCCTCAGAAGCATAGAGCCGGTAGAGAGGCCATTATACCAGTCAATCACATATTTCAGCACGAAAGGCAATTTATACAGTCTCTTTATCACATTCGATCTTCCATTTTCTATTCGCATGGCTATGGCTATTTCCTCCTCTTTAGTCAGCAAAGCTATACTGCTAATAGATTTAAGGTAGGATTTAATAGGATCATCGGTACTTTTAGACACGAAGTCATCCCGACTGCTATAGTCACCTGTCTCACCACCATCCTTAAAAAAGGTTCCGAGCTCCTCTTCATTTTTGACAACCGATATGTCACTATTCTCAAGTATATTTATTATCTCAGACAATCTATCGGGAGAGACAATTTTATCTCCCAATTTTTCATTTATTCGCTCAATTGTTACATATTTTTTCTTGTTACCTTCAACAATTAGCTCTTTGATTATCTTTAGTTCTTCTGAATTATCATTATGTGGCAAACCAGCAATCTCGCATATACTCTGGGCTGTCTCGTCAACATCGGTCGCATAGCTACCTTCACCATTTGAATACATATTTACCATTTATTTAAATAATAACCTATAGCAGATCTAGCAGAACTTATTATCCCAGTCACTCTTCTCACTGTACAACGACTCGAGCTCGCCCATAAGACTTTTTCTCCTCTTCTCGTCGTTATTCTTTAACGCCAACTCCTTTATTTCAATTTCGAGCGTGAAAACGTTTCTCTCTAAAATCAAACTATATAAATACTTTAAATTATCTTCGATAGAATTTCCAGTAAATTTGGAACTACCAAAAACATATTCCCTAAAATCATTTTTTTCAAGTAGATCAAATAAAAAATCTTTATCAGCAACTCTGCCACATTCAACGGCTCTGCCAAAAATATCTATGATAGCATTAGCATCCTGACTCATAAAATTTATTTTAGACACATCAATGCCATGCACCTGAATAACTCTATCCAAAAGTTCCAAATTCGCAGTCAAAATATAAAAAATATGCTTTTCTACACTCATAACACTATTTTTTAGATTTTCTATGCTACTAGGAGAATTGGCTGAAGCCAATGTTATTTTATGATCCACCGAATTTGCGTCAGCTTTTAAGCTCAAAAGCCTATTTCTGCCAAAAACTTTTCCCGTACTCTTGGACCTTCCGAGGAGAAATAGACGATTTCTATAAAAATTCCTAAAATTCTTCGAAACTACATCATTCTTGATTTCCTCTGTAATTTCATTTAGCCTAGCTTCCAACTTACTTTTCTGCTCGGGTATGATGTCTACATCGTCGGGAAATAGCCCCGTTTCCCTCAATTCGCTAATCCATAGAAATTCAGATAGGGCAAGACAATTACCTCCATCCTTTATAAACTTTATGAAATGATTTTTCCCCAGAGATCTTATCAAACTATCTGGATCCTGATTATTTGGCAGACAGGCAATTTTTATATTTTTTTTCGGCGTAATCATGGATAGAACTATCAGAGCCAATCTTTTTGATGCATTTTGACCAGCTAAATCACCGTCAAAACATACAACTATCTCATCTGTAATTTTCCACAGCTTTTCCAGCTGCTGTGATGTAACGGCCGTACCCATGGGAGCAACCACATTTTCGATACCATTGGCACACAGACTTAAAACATCAAGATTACCTTCCACAAGAATTGCGCGTCTACTATCATGTATAGCTTTTTTTGCAAAGAAATAGTTAAATAGCACGTCACTTTTGTGGTAGATAGGAGTCTCCGGAGAATTCATATATTTGGGCAGCGCATCCTCCTCTATGACTCTACCGGTGAAGGCTATAACCTTTCCAGAATCTCCAAAAACTGGAAACATTACTCTATTTCTAAATTTATCGTAGGCGGATCTTTCATTTTTAGCCACAACACCAGCGGTTATCATATCCTCTTCGCTGAAATTCAATTTTTTCAAATGGCCTATGAGATCATTAAAACTATTTGGAGCAAAACCCAGTTTAAACTTTTCTATGGCCCTTTCATCCAATCCTCTTCTTTTGACATAATTTAATCCAACAACTCCTCTAGGACTTAGGAGATAGCGATGAAAAAAATCACAGGCGT
>JAITAR010000023.1 GCA_031284025.1 Rickettsiales bacterium
AGCTCTCTCAGTTCGGATTGCAGACTGCAACTCGTCTGCATGAAGTTGGAATCGCTAGTAATCGTAGATCAGCACGCTACGGTGAATACGTTCTCGGGTCTTGTACACACCGCCCGTCACACTATGGGAGTTCTTTTTACCCGAATTACATGAGTTAACCGCAAGGGGACAGTGTAACACGGTAGGGGGGATGACTGGAGTTAAGTCGTAACAAGGTAGCCGTAGGAGAACCTGCGGCTGGATTACCTCCTTTAAAGAGACTGGGGCCAGCTCTTGGGCTGTGCCCCGAGCTATCACCTTTGCTATTGTCATTCGTTAGTCTTGCTGTGAATTTTAATACTACTGACTTTAAATATACTAAATAGCTAGCTGGGTTTGGCGTGGTGACTAAAATTGGCGAAAATCAGAGACGTTTTGGCTGCAAAAATAAGCATTGCCGCTCGACGTGGCACACTGAAGATTTCGAGTGCATCGTATGTCGTTTGGAAGCAGTACCTAAGTTTTTGCTTCTACGTTTTTGCTATAAAACAAGTTCGAGGTTCGACGTTGTCACATACTGCTAATCCAAGTGTCATTTTTCCAGTAGCAAACGTCAGAACTGTTACCTACGCTAGACCAACGGTCAAAAATAAGAGTATAATTGTTGGTGATTTTACCTATTTTTCCGATGTGGATTTTGAGAATCATGTGACTCATCACTACGATTTCTATGGTGATAGATTAATCATAGGAAAATTCTGCCAGATAGGAAAGGGAGTTGAGTTTATTATGAATGGAGCAAATCATCAGATGAATGCTGTCTCAACGTACCCGTTCTATATTTTTCATGGTTGGAACCAGAAGGTTCCTCCGCTGGAAGAAATGCCGATCAAAGGTGACACCGTAATTGGCAATGATGTGTGGTTTGGACAAAATGTGACAATTTTGCCAGGAGTTCACATAGAAAGCGGATCTATAGTTGGTGCCAACAGTGTGGTGGGAAGTAACATAGAAGCCTATTCGGTGGCCGTAGGAAATCCGGCCAGGATCATAAGAAAACGCTTTGACGATGAATTGATCGAAATTATGTTATCATTGAGGTGGTGGGATCGATCAGTGGAGGAAATAGACAAACTTATACCACTCCTGACCAATCACAATTTAACTTTCGTGAAAAAAAAGTTAAAGGAATTTATGACCTCTTCTGCTACGGCGAGATAGATAGGCGTTTAGGCCAGGTTTATGAAATGGTAATTAATTCAAAAAATTATGAATGGAAAATTTAAAAAGTAGGAAACTACCCAGGCCCTTTAGTTAATATTTTCTACCTATACAATCTAGGGAACTATTTATCTATATCTAAAATTAAACTTTTTCAGATCTTGCTAATTTACTCAGATCCACAACTGGGTGTTGAAAGTTATTAATTGGTCCATAGGATTTGAGTTAGTTTTATGGGATATTGGTTGGCATTTGACTGTATGTTGGATTTGAAATGGATTTTAGACAATTCCGAATTATTTGATAGAAATATGGAAATAAGAGGGACGGAGATAAGAGCTGCTAGTATTATAGAACTAGACAGGGTAAGGCGAGAAAGATTAACAGAAATGCAAAATTTGCAGCATCGAAGAAATCAACTGTCTGAGGAGATAAGAATTTTAAAATCTCGAGGAGAGGATCCCAAAAAATTGCTTAGCGAGGTCGGCGATGTAAATGCCCGCATAAACGATATCAAAGATTTGATAGGAAAAGAGGATGGAACTGCACTGCAAAATATTCTTAGCCTAGTTCCAAATATAGCTCAGGATTCTGTGCCCATCGGAAGAGACGAGGGTGATAATGTTATTCTAGAGGTCTGGGGTGAGCCAAGAAAATTTGATTTTCAACCAAAACCTCACTATGAAATTGGAAAAAAATTAAACCAGATGAATTTCGAACAGGCAGGAAACATTTGTGGGAACAGGTCTACTGCTCTATTTGATGGGCTTGCGAAGTTGGAAAGAGCCCTATCAAATTTTTTTCTGGATACGGTAGGCAGGTACGGCTATAGAGAAACTTCAATTCCATTTCTTGTTAAATCCAAAGCGATGTTTGGAACTGGAAATTTGCCAAAATTTAGCGAAGATGCCTATCGTACCACAGAAAATATGTGGCTAATTCCCACCAGTGAAGTTACCATGACCAATTGGGTTGCCGATAAAATAGTTGAAGAGAGGGAACTGCCGCTGCGACTAATGGCCTATAGTCCCTGCTGGCGCAGCGAGGCGGGTTCTGCGGGCAAAGATACTAGAGGTATGCTTCGGCAGCACCAATTTAAAAAGGTCGAGATGGTGTCAATAGCGACACCGATGCAATCAAATGAGGAGCATGAAAGAATGAACCAGATAGAGAGTGAGCTATTGAGATCTCTGGGACTACCTTTCAGAGTTATGCTTCTCTGCAGCGGCGACATGGGATTTGCATCTTCAAAGACCTATGATCATGAAGTTTGGCTCCCAGCACAGGACACCTACAGAGAAATTTCAAGTTGCTCTAACTGTACCGACTTTCAGGCTAGAAGAATAAATGCTCGCTATCGAGATGCTAAAAGAGCACTTAACTTCGTGCATACTCTAAATGGCTCTGCCCTGGCAGTTGGTAGAACAATAGTGGCCATAGTGGAGAATTATCAGCGAAGAGACGGTAGTGTGGAAATTCCAGCTGTTCTGCTACCATATATGGGTGGCATTGAAATCATAGATAGAAGCGATCCCAGCTAGACCTTGTCAGCACCGCCGTGCATCTGATCTACGGTATATTCATCGTCAAAGTCCACAGATTTGGTGCAACTTTTTCGACATTTATACAAATCCTTTGTTTAAATTTAAAAAAATTTTCTAGATTAATGTCAAAAAAAATTAAACAACATATTTATCTAAATCTTAAATTGTTCTATCTTTTAAGTCATGGTTGCAAACAGCCAATAGTCTTAAAAATTTATGTTTTTTGCTAAAATTTAGTATTTGGCAGATTAAAATAAAATCACTAGTTTATTCATATAATACAGACTTATTTTTTTAAAATGGCTCACATGCGAACTGCACAAAAATGGGTAAATGTCATTGAAATTTTAAATTAAATTTTTAATCCTTCTTCCCAAGTTATTTTCATTCACAGTAGAGGAGGACATGAATAAGTCTGTTGCCTACCTGATAGCCACTTGGTTTGGGGTGGGCTATTGTCCATTTGCTAGTGGGACAGCGGGATCCTTCGCCGCACTCCCGTTTGTTTTTTTGGCGGCCTATTTCGGCGGAGCTTTTGCCGTCACACTGGTCGCGTTGTTGGTTTACATTGTAGGCACCTTTGCAACTATGGAGGTGCTCAAATACACTGATCCGGATCCATCTCTGGTGGTTATCGATGAAGTTCTTGGCCAATTTATCACTCTAATCCCCAGTGCAAACGCTCTGGTGGGAAACGGCAGGGACTGGTGGCTGTATGTGGTGGCATTTTTTCTCTTTCGACTATTTGATATAGTGAAGCCTTGGCCCGCGAATTATTTTGATTCCAAAGTCATAAACGCTCATGGTGTAATGCTCGACGATGTTTTTGCTGGAATTTATGCAGCAGCTGTTATAGAGGTCATAAAATGTATACTCTAAAACTCCTTCGGACAAAGCATTGGATAAAAAATAGTTTTGTTTTTGTGCCACTGATATTTTCGCCAGAGCTTTTACATGCAAATGCTATAGCCAGGACTATGTTAGCATGCTTGGCCTTTTGTCTGGCATCATCTTTTATATATATAGTGAATGACATAGTCGATAGAGAAAAAGACAAATTACATCCCCAGAAACGAAATCGTCCACTGGCCAGTGGAGCCGTAAAGGTGCCGGTGGCGATAGCTGCGGCGATATTTTCTCTGATCATTGCCAGTGCCCTACTCTACGGTCTCGGAAGTTTTAAATCTGCGGCGACAGTGGCTATCTACATAGGGATAAACATATTGTACTCCTGGCGACTAAAAACTTTACCTTTGGTGGATGTATTTTGTATAGCTTTTGGTTTTATCCTTCGTCTCTATGCAGGAGCCCTTGTCATAGATGTGCCGGTGTCAGGCCATTTATTCATGATCACCCTGTTTATAGCACTTTTTCTTGCCTTTGGTAAAAGAAAGAGTGAGTTACTGAAAATTGGCGCAGTGGCTCGCAAGTCACTCTCTGGCTATTCACTGGAAACCATAGACAAATATCTGGTAGTTCTAGCGGGTGCAATAATTATTAGCTATGCTATCTTTACACTCGATGCGACAGTTTCTGATAAATTTGGAGATCATATGATTTATTCTCTAGTGTTTGTAATCTACGGAATTTTTCGCTACATGGCCGAACTAGACAGATCGGAGGATTACTATGATCCCACTGAAAATCTCTACCGTGATAAGATTTTGCTTACTGTCTGTGTGGCCTTTGGTGTCTATGTAATGCTGACGGCTACCAGAGTTCTATGGAGGAATTTGTGATACAAATTTATAATTGTGAACTATTTTACTGTGAAAATGACTATTAGTGAAGCAAAAAGGCTGGTAATAGTGGGAGGCTCTGGATTTCTAGGGCAGGAACTGTTGAGGACAGTCGGCGGAAGAGCAGTAGTCCTAGATCTGGTTTCCTCCAAAGAAATTTGCACCAGCTTTGTACAAACCGATATAACAAAGTCCGTAGACTTCAAATTCTTTCCTGATGATGTAGTAGTGCATCTGGCTGCAAATCAGTATCACAATTATGTACCAAAAAAAAATCGACAGCTTTTTTTTGACTCCGTTAATGTAGCTGGAATCCAGAATATTCTCGAAAAAATGCAGAGAGATGGCGCGAAAAACATGATCTTTTTTTCCAGTGATATGGTCTACGGCCAACCCAGATATATTCCTCTGGATGAGGCCCATCCTCAAAATCCCTTTGGTTTCTATGGAAAAAGTAAAGTAGAGGCAGAGGTGGTCTGCAGAGAATACAGAAACAAAGGTTTCAACATAACTATATTTCGTCCACGGATAATTGTGGGCAAAGGAAGGATGGGAATACTCAAGAAACTTTTTAAACTTATAGATATGAATCTTCCCGTTCCAATGGTGGGAAGCGGAAAAAATTATTATCAGATGGTTTCTGTGGGTGACTGTGCCAAAGCTGTGGTTCTTGCCATCGAAAATGCTATTCCGAATAGGGAGTATAATCTTGGCTCTAGAAATCCACCTCCTGTGAGAGAACTGCTAAAAAGCCTCATAGAAAAATCAGGTTCTCATTCTCTACTGGTTCCAACCTGGGGTCCGGCCGTTAAGTGTGTCCTAGCCGTGCTTGGAAAAATTGGGTTGGAAATTATGTTCAGAGAACAATATATTATAGCCGATAGGAACTACATTTTGGACACAACCGGTGTCGAAATGGAACTGGGCTGGATTTCGGAGAAGGATGATAGAGATATGCTCTTTGAAGCCTATAAAAACT
>JAITAR010000045.1 GCA_031284025.1 Rickettsiales bacterium
GTATACCCTCTATCCTGCCACCACTGCGCACGCTATACACATAGGCATAGTCACCCGTCTTAATCTTTTTCGCTATCTCATCTTTCTCAGACTGGGACAGTTCAATCAAACCCATAACTTTACGTGCTTCCTTAGACGGCTTGAATCTAAATACGCTGTTTGGAACCTTTAGCACATTTTCAACAGATTTTACAGTTATTGATACCAGGGCGGTCATTCCCGGTAGGAGCAGTTCCTCATCATTATTGATTTTTATTATCACATTATAGACAACCACACTCTGCTCAGAGAATGCATTTAATCTTATCTGCTCTATAATTCCCTTGAAAATCTTATTTTTATAGGCATCCACTGTGAACGTAACATCCATTCCCTTTCTAATCATACCTATGTCTGACTCCGGTATGCTGGCCTCTATCTGCATCTGTTTCAGATCTTTCGCTATCTCAAGCAGCAATGGAGCCGCAGAAGTGGCTACCACCGTCTGTCCCTCATCCACATGCCTGACAGTAACAGTGCCAGAGACCGGTGATGTTATGTGGGCCTGCTCTAGAGATATCTTAGCAGCCTCATACTTCAAACTATAAACTTTAACAGTCTCATTTGCCACTTTCAGTTCATTTTCATATTTATCCAACTCAGACTTGGCTATGTGGTGCTTTTTGTATAACTCTCTGCTTCTCTCTGCCTCCAACTTAGCCAGCCTTGCTCTGGACTTAGATATCTCAACATTGGCCTTCGCCATTTCCAATTCCCTCTCCAAAATATCCGTTTCCAGTTTCACCAGATCCTGACCTTTTTTCACCACGTCATTAAAATCAACATATACCCTCTCGATCACACCGGTAACCAGGCTCCCAACCTTTACCACATCTACCGGAGAAATAGATCCGGTGACAGCCACAACTTTATCTATTCTTCCAACGCTAACATCTTCAATGTCAAAATCTTTCTCGTCAAAAGTGCCAGATGATCCTGAAAATTTCTTCCTATAGACAAAAAATGTAATAGGAATCACAACCAACAACAGCAAAACAACCTTACTTCTATTTCTTTTTTTGCCAAAAACTCCATCCTTAGCCATGTTAGAACCAATTATTGTTAATAATATTTTCCAAATTTGCTGTTCCAGTTACCTCCAGCAAGCCCATTCTGGCAATCAACAAATTATGTCTTTTTTCGATAAATAGAACTTTCGCACTCTCAACTTCACTCTGTGTTTTTAGAAGTTCTGCAAGAGAAGCACTACCATTATTATACCTTTCCATCATAAGGGCAAGCTCTTTTTTCTTCATCTCCATAGAATCTTTAGCCAACTGGTAGGACATCTGGTAGACCTCCAGGTTGCGGCATATCTTCAACACCTCATTGCCTATGCTCAGCTCTAGATTTTTTACATACAGGTTGGACACTTCAAAACTTCTCTGGGCATTTTTCACCCTATTAATTCCGCTAAGACCAGAAAACGCTATGAAATTCAGTGTAACATTTATATCCGCCGACGCAATCAGATCACTAGCCGTAAACTTTCCACTATCCGAAGTAAAAACTCCTCTCTCCGAAGCCCTGCCCACCCGCGCCTCCGTGTTCACCGCCACAGTCGGATAGAATGAGCCATAGGCAGTCAATCTAAGTTTCAACTCACTCACATTTCTTTTTTCTCGAGCTATTTTTAGATCTAGCCTGTTGGCCAGTGCAATTTCCAACTGCTCATCCCCATCGATAACCCATCTATTTGTATTTATTTTCGGTTTTTCTAGAACGATCAACTGGTCCGGCTTCTGTCCCAGGAATACACTAAGATTCGCGATAGCGTTAACCAGAACGTTGTTTTCGTTAAGCACGGTAAGTTTGCTATTGTAGTACGCATTCTCAGCCTTTAGTCTATCAATGGAATTTTTTTCGCCCAGCTCATACCCCAATCCTGTAGACTCTAACACTTCCTTGTGAAAATTCTCACTTTCCATTGCCGAATCTTTCTTTGCTTCCAGCAAAATTATCTCATAATACTTCTTCATAGCCTCAAGAATAGTACTTTGAATCTTCTGAGTTTCTTCATACTCCGCTATCTGCAGTTCACTGCGCCTCATCTCAAACACTATCCTATCCTGGCCAGAATTAAATAGATTATAGCTAACGGTAGCACTACCCGAAGCACCATTCATATGGCCAGTTTTAGTAGCACTATTCTCTATATCCTTAGCAATACCTCTGCTGTAGGAAGCCGCCACACTGACCTTCGGCACAAACTCGGCCTTAGATATACTCACATTACCCTCTGCTATCCGTGTATTTAGACCAATTACCAGGAGATCATTATTATTCCTGAGGGCCAATTCGACCACCTCCCTGACACTAAGGGGACCACTATTGATACTTTTTTGGTGGGCAGCCTGCCCACTGACATTCGCCTTATCGTCCAGACTAGCGGCTACAACCAGCTCTTTATTCCTATTTTCCGCTAAAACTATCTCTCTGGGAACAATAAATGAGCACAAAAAGACGCACAACAACCTTCGCAAGATTTTCACAAACACACAAAACCATAAGCCTTTTACCCATCATACCACAAAAAAAGTAATTTGTCAAACTCTTATCGAACACACACATTTGCGAGCTATTTAGCACAAATCTACCAAATTTTAGCAAAAATTTAGTAGATCCATGGAACAAAATTTGATAAAATTTGCAAATCCGGCCAGCACTCATTGGGAACGAATAAAAATGTTTTTTACCATGGACGGACAGGGACAGTCATTATAATGATATCCAGA
>JAITAR010000024.1 GCA_031284025.1 Rickettsiales bacterium
TGGGTTTTGGTAGCTACGCTACGCTGCCAATCCTAATTGCTGCTAAACTAAAGGGTATAAAATTTTGTCTACATGAGCAGAATTCCCATATAGGCGATGTAAATAAATTTTTTCTAAAATATGCAAAGTGTCTGTTTACATCATTTCAGGAGATGTATGGCATTAAAATAAATTACAGTGATAAAATATGTTTTACTGGCAGTCCAGTTAGAGAAACTATTAGAAAATTATCCGCGGTGTCCGAATATAGATACCCAGAAAATAGTGAGAAATTTAATATTTTGATCACCGGCGGAAGTGGTGGCGCTAGTTTTTTCAGTAGAAAATTCATAGAGGTTTTTGCCCTTCTGAAGGAGAAGACCAGGTCAAAAATAAGCATTTTTCACCAGGTTAAGCAGGAAGAGGAACTAAATATGGTCAAAGACTTCTATAACCTGAGATCTATAGAAAATGAGGTCAAATTGTTTTTTGATGACATGCCCCAAATTATACTGAAGAGCCACCTGGTGATTGCCCGATCGGGAATGGGAACTGCTAGCGAACTGGCAGCAATAGGTAGACCGGTGATATTTGTGCCGTCGCCGAATGTAAAAAATAACCATCAGTTGAGCAACGCCAACTTCTTCAAAAGGAATAGAGCCTGTTTGGTTTTAGAAGAGGACTATTTTATTCCCACGGACTTTGCTATTAAATTAGAATCCCTAATACAGGATAGAGAAAAACTCGGTAATTTGGCCATGAATATAAAAAAACTAGCCGCTATTGACGCCGAGGAAAAAATTGTAGAATATCTGAACGAGTTTCTACAGCATGAGACAGATTAGACAAATTTACTCTTCACCACCGATGGGTTGCTTTGTCCCTAGAAAGAAAGAAGGTAGCTGTAGTCTAGTTCTAAAGATGGGGATGGTAGAGAATCTGAAAAGTGTTTGTGCTAGGACTATTGGAGAGTAGAAAATGGTTTTGCTAATAGATAGAAAAAGGTCTATAGGTCAGGCATCCAGAGAAGTTGGTGTGCAGGAGCATGTTCTGAGGTTTTGGGAGACTCAATTTTGTGACTATATAAAACCCATGATAGGCGCTGGGAATAGACGCTATTTCTACGATCGTGACATAAAAATTTTAAAAACTATAAAGCACTACCTCTACGAAAAAGGTTATACCATAAAAGGACTGCAAAACTTAATAAAAAATGAAACTCTGCTAGTGGACGATGAGCTATTCATAAAAAAGAACGGCAACACTAGTCAGTCGGAGCGAAATTTTGCTGAGGGTTTTGCTAGTCTGGATAGTATTAATTCGAATACAAGTCCATCTCTGCGGGATGATCTGAAATCCTTTAAGGTAAAACTTAATAATTTCTACGAAAAATTAAAAAATATCTAGATCATTGAGTTTCCAACTCTTCCCATGGTAGCACTGAGCTTATCCATAAGCACGGTCAGACAGTGTTTTTTGTAAAGATTGTACGAATCTGCATTTCTCAGTATTTCTCTGCTAAATTCATAGTTTTCTAGAATTACTCTCAAATTGTTTTTATCCATAGAATTCCACAAATCTTCATTGTCTTTTTCGAAAATAATCGGGGATTTTTCACGACATCGGCATATCATATCCTCAAAGAATTTTTCTATAAGAATTCTAAATATTTGAAGCAATTCACCGCCATAGACAGAATCAGCAAATTTTTGAATATTCACAAGATTTCCAGAAAATATATTTTTCACCATATCTTTGTACATATTTTTGGCTTCATCGTTAGCCATGGCTAGAGCAAGACCAACGGAACGGTCCGAAAGATAATATATGTATTCCACATTAATATCACCACAATTGATACCATTGGCAGAACAGGCACTTTGAAACGCCATTTTCCATTCGTCCAGCTCCAGATCGGCTACATTAATTAGATTGCACCTTGATAGAACTGTACTCAATACCTTTCGTTGTCGATGGCAGATGAGAAAGAAATAGGTATTTGCTGGAGGTTCCTCCAGTACTTTTAGCAGAGCATTCTGACCGTTGACAGTCACCATGTCTATGGAATCTACAATCACAACTTTATTTTTTGATATCGATTGGGTTAGTTTTATTTTCTCTAGAACTCTTCTAACTTGACCTATGCCTATCTCTTCTTTCTTTAGAACACTTTCTCTACCACCATCGTCAATGGTATTCACATCTAGCATAATCAGATCCGTATGGCCACCGCTTTTGATTAGACCATCGACTTCCTCTGCAGCTGACTCGGACGCCTCCTGACCATCGTGTTTTACACCCAGGATTAGTCCCGCCACTTTATGGGCGAAACTATTTTTTCCAATTCCTCGAGTACCGTCCAGCAAATTGCAGTAGTGGAGACGATTATTCTTAAAGTCACGGAAAATTCTACTGTATATTTGATCAAATCCATATAATTTAGCCACTGCGCTCTATTCTATTTTAGTATTTAAATATTTGTAATTATGAAAAATGTTTTTTATATAAAATTTAAAAGCACTTCTAGTTTCACGACTAAAATTCGAACTTTTAATAGCTTCTCCTATGTCATCCTCTCTGTCCCTAATAAAATCTATCGGACCGATGTCCCTTGGCACTACACCGTTCCTAATGTTGTCGCCGTAAATTTCCTCAACCTCTCGACTGTACAAAGTGGTACTATGTCTTACAACCAGAAAACACCGGTCAGACTTAAATATTCCGAGCAATTTAGCGTCAAATAGATATAAATTGCCAATTTTGCCAGTTATTTCCCTCAGAAAATAGTTTACAAAATCAATCTTTTCGGCTACAACATCTCCACTGTCAGGCAAACCACAGATTACATTAAGTTGTCCCTTCTCCGTTCTATTGATAATGATCTTCTTATCTTTGGTTACTACTATGTCTATGGTAGAAATTGGAACTATAAAAAAGTTTTCTTTAGCTATGTACTCTCTATATTCCGGCTCCAGAGTAGCTAAATACGTTTTGTAGCTATCCTTTTCAAAATTTATAAAAATTTTACCTCCGTAGAAATCAAAAGCTGTAAGTCCAAGAATTCCCCTATCAACTAGCTCCTTAGCCTTTCCCTGCTTACTTTCAAAGTTGTGGTCTATAAATTTCCTTGCCTCGTCGCTTATAAAGCGATATTCATTCACGTACTCCGTTTCTATATTTTCGGTATCAATCATATCCTCAAAGAGGACTATATCTCTATCAATGCCGGCCAATATTATATTTTTCAGATTTTTTTTACTAATCATTTTTTTAAAGTATCCTTTTTAGAATTATACAGTTCCTCAAAATCAATTATATCAAGCATCAGAGGAGAAAAGTTAGCATCTCTAGCAGAATCATAGATAATCCTTCTAGCGAAAGGATATATCATCGTAGGACAATCGATAAATAAATTCTCCTGCACTATACTATCTGAAACGTTTTTTATCGAAAAAATTCCAGCATATATCAGTTCTATGACGAATAGCGTAGCATCTGCATTTTTTGCGGTAACATTCAACGCCAGCTCCACTTCAAATAATTCGTTCTGAAGCTTCCCAGCATTTATATCTACAGATACCTCCATATTAGGCTTCAAATTTTTAAGTGCATAAACCTCTGGCGCCTTCGGATTTTCGAAAGAAAAATCCTTGACGTACTGCGTATTTAGCACTATTTCGGCGCCAGTTCTTTTACTAATCATAGTTTTCAGCTAAAGCTATAATTTTGAGTATGTTAAAATCTCTTCTTTTAATTATCAATCCCCTGTTAGGGAGGCTAGATTGTATCCCATTTTTCGCCATGGCTACAAAATAACCATTTACAATTACCGAGAGGTATGTTAATAATCCGACCACATTTTTAATCCTGGTTCAGAACAACTTTAGAAATGATTTTTCTAAAGTTGTCCAATGGTGACGTGTAGAAGTTGTATCTCCCATGGTTGAATCTAGACTCAATTTCTTTCGAATTTGTTTGGGCTAGAAAAGAGCTAGCGGTTACCTGGCAGGAAAATGTATACTTCATTTAGTATCTAAGCGTAGCCTAACTCATGCCCAGTAAATTCTAATTGGCAGACGGCCTTGGTTCCCAGGGTAGGATAATCCACCTATTTATCTCATCGACAAAAATGTCTGCCATAGCACGACCATCTTTTTTGACGTAGGGAGCAGCCACAAAAGCTTTGGGGTATAATTTTCTTACGTTGGCGATAGTATTCCCCGTATCCACTATGTCGTCTATTACTAGTATGTCTGATCCATCTCCAACAAAATTACTTTCCTTTCTGACAATTAGATTTCCCTGTTTGTGATCCTCACTATAACTTTCCATACATATCACATCTATTAGCCTTATGTTGAGAATTGACGTTATAATTCCCGATGGAATGAGCCCGCCTCTAGCTATTGTTATTACTTTTTTAAAATCTGACGCTGTGTCCTTTAACATGGCCGCTAGATATTCGCAATCTTTGTGAAACCTTTCCCAAGATATAATCTCAAATTCTGACATTTTATAACCTAATAATTAATAATAATAAAATTTATACGAAAAATTAGAACAGACGTAGAGCTATGTTGTTCCCAATGATCCAGAGGGATCTCAAGAATTGTCTTTTCTGTCATTGTTTTTCAAGCCAAGTGAATCAACTAAATTCAGAATAATATCTCTCACTTTTTTATCTTTTATTCTTTGAAAACTTTTAATAAGATTTATTATTTCTTTGTCTGATATATGATTTTTATCATTTGTGCTAAAATAATTATTTTTATCTTCTGCGTTATTTTCAGTTGTTTCCGCATCTTTGAATGAATCTACGATGTTATATTCTTCATTGAGAAAATAGTCTATTGAAATTCTTAGAATTTTTGAGATTTCTTTTAATTTGGATATACTAATTTTATTTATTCCTTTCTCATATTTCTGTATTTGCTGGAACGTCACACCTATCATATTGCCGAGATTGCTCTGAGTTATTCCCAAATAATTTCTTCTTAACTTTAGTTTTAATCCAATTCGCCTATCTATCGAATTTGTAGTCATTTTGCCCCCTTCTAATAACCAAATAACGATAGGTGTAACTAGCTCTGTAAAAAACAACACCTATTACCTATCGAAACTTTACGCCATATAGCCACGATGTGATTTACACAAATGAATAGATATATAACTATTTTTATTTGTCTACACTGTGCGTAAAAAAGCATTAAACATAAGTTTTATGATAGAATTATTATTTTTAATGCCGTGTTTTTTGTATTAACTATACTTTTATCTTAAATATTTAATGAAATTAGGAATATATTGCTTATAAATAAATCATAGACTGTCCATTTTCATAGAATACAGGATTCACGTTGCTTTCAGCTGTTGCTTTTAGTAGAATAAGCTTGTAGAATGAAACCTAGTTATTAACTATTCCTCTTGGAAAGGATACACGCTAAGTAGTTACGATGTGTATCATTTGTATTTACTAGTGGATCTGTTTGCTTTTGAAAAATGATAAATTACAAATCTACTGCTTTCTGTTACAGTAGTCCTGTAGGTGGCAGGTTGGTGGCAGGAAATCCTTCGAGTGTATTTATATTGGAAGAGGGAGAAGAATTTTCTCGCGAAAAAATGTCAGCACTTGGTATCAGCGAAAACTATCCCATCAGCTGTTTTGTTAAAAAGGTATCTAACTCTTCCAGAGAGGACTATGATATATTTTTCTATAACCTAGATGGTTCCCAGGCCTACATGTGTGGAAGTGGTACCATGTCTACGGCCTTTATTTTAAATAAATTATTTAATTTACCCAGAATAAATTTTTACTTTGATATTACTCCCTTTAAAGTCGAAATTAATAATAATGTAATTGTGGCAAAGGTATAAAATGATAATTTGGTGCATCTGGAACGCCGAACACATAGCTTTTCTCCACTTGCCGGCTGGAATGAAGATATGGAGGCCATAGTAAAGTCTTTTCAGATTGATACTTCGCTGGTTGTTGAAATACTGAGGACGGTAGAACTAAACGATCTGATATTTGTACTAAACAATAGTATAACTCTCAGAAAAATGAAGCCAAATTTTAAAGAAATGGCAATAATCCTAGAAAAGCTCGACATAAGAAATTTATGTGCTACGGCTCTTGGTGACCAAGATAAGTTTGATTTTGAAACCAGAATTTTCATACCCCACGATAATCTAAATGAGGATCTAGCCTGCGGCAGCTCTTCTCTAGCAATAGCGAGCTATTGGAACAAAAAAATAGATAAAGACAACTTCACTGTTCTTTTCCCCTATCACATGGAGCATCCTGATGGAAAGATTGGCGGAGTGCAGTTTATAAAAATTCTCGACGACAGAACTATGGTCGGCGGCTACTGTGATAGTATCAGCCAAGATTCCAAAACTGTAAACTATACGGTACAACATAGTCTGCTGTACAGTAATCTAGCCAACTAGAGCAGAGCAGCGGCACAACCAGGCCATCAGCAGCAGCATTTTCATCCATTCCCAGTCAATCTATTGATCGAAATCTATAGTAAAGCCACTTTCCTCCAGCTGTCCTTTTAATTCGGCTTTACAAAGATCGAGTCCTTTTTTGCTGAGAGCCTCACACCTCGTTGTGATCTCTGGAAGGGTATTTGACGCTCTGGCCAGCCACCAGCCGTCCTCGGTTTCTACTCTCAGGCCATCAATATCTATAAATTTTCTCCTATTCCTTTTCATTCTTTCAGATATTTCCTCTATGACCTTGAATTTTCTCTGGTCACCGGTTTTAACCCTAATCTCGGCCGTAGAATAGGTCTTCGGGAAAGACTCAACTATGCTAGATAATTTAACACTACTCTTCGAAAGAAAATTCATCAATTTTACCGCTGCATAGAGAGCATCGTCATAATTGTGATTATCGCCGTAAAATATGTGGCCACTAGTTTCCCCAGCAAATTTTATGCCATCCGACTTCATTTTTGCTTTCTGTGTTGAATGTCCAGCCTTCCACATCACGGGGACTCCACCGTGACTAGCTATATCATCGTATAGCACCTTGCTAGCCTTAACTTCCGACATAACTTTTTCTCCAGAATTCTCCCTTAGAAATTCTCTAGCCAGCACAGCCAACAATTGGTCTCCATAGACGAATGTACCTCTGTCATCGATCACGCCTATTCTATCGCCATCTCCATCAAAACCAACGCCAAGATCGTAGCCATTTGCAATAACCCTCTCTCTCAGCATCTTCAGATTTTTTTCAACGGATGGATCAGGGCTATGATTTGGAAAATTGCCATCTACCGTATCACATATGGTAATATGCTTTCCTGGAAACTTTGCAACTATGTCCCCAATTATACTAGCTACCACCCCGTTGCCAGCATCCCAGACGATGTTTAGTCCAGACCCAGAGGAATCTAGAGTTTTTAATATGAAATCGAAATAGTCGTTCCTAACGTCAAAAAATGATCTAGAGCCGCTACCATTCTCAAAATCTTCAGCCATAGAGTACACGTTTAGCTGTCTGATGTCATCTCCCCATATTGGGTCGCTATTAGTCAGCATCTTAAAGCCATTATATTCCGAAGGATTATGGGAAGCGGTGACAATGATTCCCGCATCTTTTTTCAGAAACTGTATCGCAAAGTACAGCATAGGCGTTGGTGCCAATCCTATATTTATCGTATCTATGCCACATAATTCAAGACCCTCCATCAATTTTTCCGCATAGGACTCAGATGTTTGTCTTCCGTCATAGCCGACTACGCATGTTTTTCTATTGAATTTTCTTTTGAGAAGAGTTCCATAACTTCTACCCACATAGTAGGCATCTTCAATGCT
>JAITAR010000032.1 GCA_031284025.1 Rickettsiales bacterium
TAGACTGGTGAAGGGCAGATGTATAGGTTTTAGATATAAGGATTGGCTAGATTTTTCCGTAGAAAAACAAGTTATCTTTAAATCAGACGGAGTTACAAAAAGTTTCCAACTGGTTAAAAGCTATGCAAATACCATTGATGGAAAATCGCGCCTGCGTGAAATAACAAAACCGGTGGAGGGTACGGTTAGGGTGTTCATTGATGACAGTGAGCTGGATTCTTTTGACATTGACTGCAGCAGAGGAAAAATCTTTCTCACTGCAGCTCCAGCCCAAAATAGCCTGCTGAAGGCTACCTTCGAATTTGACGTTCCGGCTAGATTTGATACGGATTTGCTAGAGATAGGCATGCACGATGCCAGCAGTGGCGAAATAAAAAATTTGAGGATTGTTGAAATAGGTGATCTATAGGTATCTCTGAAGTTCTAGTAGAGACTTCTTTAGTAGTTCATCAGCTGCAAGCTCTCTATTATCGCTGTCTTCGTCCTCGATAGCATTGCTGCATCCCTTTTCTGTTGTTTCTATTTGTCGAGGTTTAATAATAGTTGGGATTTCTTTAATCATAAGTCTGGTAATTAATTCGTGGCCGAAGAGCGAATTTATCCTATCAACTATGTACTGGCTATTGCTACTGAGATAAAATGAAGCCGAGGAGTTATAGCTCACAAGGTGAGCAACGTGTCCCTCTGCTTTGTACTGGTCAGAAGTAATTCTCGTAAGAGTACAGTAGTCTCCATACTTTTCATCGATAACGATTTTCCAATTACTTATTATATTGTACATAATATAGTAAATTGGATTTCTCATGATTGGCTTCAGCAGCTGTTTTGCCGAATCCTGTAGACTAGTAAAATTATTATAAAATGACATGGCATCAGTCCTTGAATTCTACCTGGCTTTTTTCCAGTAAATTAAGAATTTTTCGTTCTCTGCCGACATTCTTAACTTGATAGAATGTAATTTTTGGAACAAATTTCATTCTTATCATTTTAGCTACAATGTTTTTAATTTGCCCGGCTAAATTTCCATTAAGTTCTCTCAAAAAACTCCTCTGAGACTTGTCTTCGACGTTAAAGGTATCAATAAACGCCTTTACATTCATCAAATCTCTGCTGATATCGACCTCTAGCACATTTATGAAAATTTGTTTGTCCATTACAGTGAAATTACTTCTAGCAAATATCTCATTTAAAACTTTTTTAATTTTAGCGGATCTCCGCAGCTGAAAGTTGGTTTTCTCCGTTCCACGCTCCTTTTCGCGAATTTCTCTATCTCGAGCTATTAATCCTCTCTTCATCTACTCTAATACTTTTATTTGGTAATAGCCATCACTGCACTCTATAAAATCGTCTATTCCTCCGTCGGCTAACTTTTGTCTTATGTTATACAGTGAGGTTTCTAGAACTCTATTATCACCTGCGGTGGTACCCCATACACTTTTCAGCAGCTTTCCACGGCTGATCCTAGTTGCCATAATTTTTTTAATTAGTTCCATTTCTTTTTCAGTGAATTGGATCACAACATTATTTTTTACCAGAGTGTTTTCGTTAAAATTTATTGTGCCAAAAGCTTTGGTAGCGATATTATTTTTGCTATAGGATATGAAATTCGATATTTTTTGGAAAAGACTACCTATTCTAAATGGCACATAAATATTTACTACATTTTCCATTGGATTTTTACCAATGCTAATTACTAGTCTATTATTCGAACACAGATCGGTTAATTTTTTATTCATGAAATCAATGTCTCTACAGTCAAATAACAGTACGCCATAGGTGTCTATGCTATAGTTTTTATTTTCCATAAACACATCGAGAGAGATATTCGTGGAGAACTTGGTCTTGATGGAATCAATCAGAAAAATGTCATCGGAAAACATTAGAATTTTCATAGGATGCTCTGGCTATCTATTTTTTGTGTCCGTTGATTTTCCTATATTTTCCTCTTCTCTAGGCTGTACACTTTTCACTCCGGTATTTTTTGCTGGATCTTCTGCTGCAGTTTCTGGCTTAGTGTTTTTTATTTCGCCGCTTTTATCGGTCCGTTGTTTTTCTATGGGTAACTTCTGTGGCATATTTGACTCCAATGCCAAATTTTTGACAGTTTTATCCGCTATAAAATCCAAAATTGCTACACTGTAGAGCAGATCCTTAGCCTCTGGCAATTTTATGTCACCTTTTTTGTATTGTTTATTAATTTTATTCATTGTGTATTTCATACTTTCTACTATGACCTTTCTATTTTCCTCCGGTAGACCAGCAATAAGATCAACATAGCCATAGCTGATAACCTGTCCAACTTTTTTACCAACAAGTTTTTCGGAGAGAAAATCACCTTTTTTCAATCTCATGAAAAAATGATTTGTAGAATTTTTGCTGTCGGCGTAACTATCATAACTTTTATCTTTGAAAGATGTCTTTGTGGAATAGTACACAAAATCCCCATATTTAGAAACCCTACTGTGGTTTATCTGCTTATTTTTAAGCCTTTCCACATAGTCTTCTTCGACCATCTTTAATTTAAGAAAAATATTCGTTATATTTCTAAATTCTTCCTTCTTTTTTGTTTGCCTCTCTTCTATTTTTTCTATGTGTGCATCCGGTATCAGACGTTTTTTTGCCGGTGAAACTTGTCTGTACTCCATCGTTGTCCCCTGTTCCCTATTTAGTGTTTTCTCTCCACCTATTACATCGGTGACATTTGCCTTTCTATTCGGACCAATTTTTTTCCAAACAACTTTTCCAGCAATTTTTTCAACTTTACCCACATCTATAAATTTTATAGCAGACCTAAACTTATTTTGCCCGATAATAAAGACTACCAGTAAAAATAAAAACAACCTAAAAGATCTGCTTCCAAAGAGCCTATTTAAAAATTTAAAAAGTTTGTCCATATGCATTCTCTCCTATTCTAATTCTCCATTGAGTTTAATAATTCTATCCAGCAGACAAACACCGGAGTTTTTAATATCCTCCGTTTCCTCGTATATCTTTTTAAATTCTCTGAGATTTCTCAGCATCTCGATTCTGGATTGTCTGCGATTTTCCTTTTGTTCTTCGGTATCCCCCTCATAGTTATAGTTTAGGTCTCTCATCAGTATAATCTTTGTAATCTTACTTGGATTGGCCACTATACCATTTATTTCGTTGCTGGATGAAGTTAGACCGTCTATAAGGTCCATTCCCTGAATCACTTTGCCCCATACGGTATATTTACCGTCCAGATGCTCAAAATGATCTCCCGTTACAATGAAAAATTGACTGTTTGCACTGTTGATATCGCTGGCTCTAGCCATAGACACGGTTCCTCTTGTATGTTTCACGTCATTTATTTCCGCATACATTTTGCCAAATTTACTACCTCCATTGCCGGTACCGGTGGGATCTCCTGTCTGGGCCATAAAACCTTTTATAACTCTGTGAAATGTGAGGCCATCGTAAAATCCCTCCCGTACTAGCATACTTATTCTCTGCACATGACCTATCGCCTTATCTGGAAACATTTGTATAACCACAACCCCATTTTCCAATTCCATCAGTAGGATATCATTAAGTTCAATGTCGTCCGGAATTCCACCATTTGCCTCCTCACTAGCTTTCATAGAAAGTTTAATTTTTTCAACTTCTTCAGCCCTGTTCAGTTGCTTTGGTTTCTTAATTTCCTCTGATTTTTTATCTGTTTCCACCGTCGTCTCTTTTACTTCAGCGGCTGATCCTATGCTAGTAGCTGATTCTCCAGATTCGCCAGTTTGTCCTCCGGATTCGCCAGGTTTACTGGCAGAAATTTTATCCAGCTTTGGTGATTCCTCCAGCTCGCCATCCAGTTGACGAATTGCCCCTTCAGTAGTTAGGGGAGAAGTTTTATTGTCGTTTTCCACAGCCCGACATTCTCGCCTAGCTGGAACGATTGTCGTCATTGACGTAAACAACTCTACTATCACTATAGGCGCTAGCCAACGCGATCTAGCTTTTTTTGTCACAGTTACTATCATTTTCTTCCATAATTTTAACGAGAAGAGAGACAGAATCATCGATTGTATCCGACTCCGCTTCAAATTTTCTTATTTCTTTACCATTGACTATGTCTCTAACCTCATCTCCCGTCAAAGTTTCGTATTTTAGCAGAGCCTCTGCCAGTATGATAAGACTATTCCTATTTGATGAGATTATTTTTTCTGCCGTTCCTTTACATTTCAGAATAAGATTCTTCACTTCACTATCAATGGTGTTTAGCATCTCATTGGAGCTAGCTTCACGCTCGTAGCTATCCTCATAGTTTAATTTGTTACCACAATAAATTGGTCCAATCTTGTCATTCATACCAAAGCGTGAGATCATATCTTTTGCTATGTGAGTCGCATTTTTAATGTCCCCAATAGCTCCAGCAGTGATCTTATCGTCGCCGAAGATGATTTCTTCAGCGACTCTGCCACCCATAAGAGTTGTGATGCTATCGATCATGCTAGCTTTTGTTGTGGCTGTAAGTCTTCCATCGTCCTCGGAGGGCATTGACACATAGCCACCAACCCTACCCCTAGAAATTATAGTTACCTTGTACAGTGGATCAGAATTTTTACAGTTTATGGCAACAATTGTATGTCCTGCCTCGTGATAGGCAATCAATTTAGTTTCCTCCTCCTTCTTAACTCTACTTTTGTTTTTGACACCCATGACTACCCGCTCCTTTGCCTCTTCGATTTCATCGTCCGTTATAACTTTTTTATTGATTCTAGCAGCCAGTAGACCAGCCTCATTGATGATATTGGCCAACTCAGCGCCATTAAAGCCAGAAGTTGACTTTGCTATTGACTTTAGATCAATGCTTGGTGCCATTTTTACTTTTTTTGCGTGTACCTTGAGTATTTCCTCTCTGCCCTTTATATCCGGCAGCTGTATAGTAACTTGCCTGTCAAATCTACCTGGCCTCAGAAGAGCCTTGTCCAATACATCCTCTCTGTTGGTTGCCGCGATAATTATAACTCCGTCATTACTTTCAAAGCCATCCATTTCCACCAGCAGCTGGTTGAGAGTCTGTTCTCTCTCATCATTGCCACCACCTATGCCAACACCTCGATGTCTACCGACGGCGTCTATTTCATCGATAAACACTAGACAGGGAGCATTTTTTTTAGCATCACTGAACATATTTCTCACCCTGCTAGCTCCCACTCCCACAAACATTTCCACAAAATCCGAACCCGATATGAAGTAAAATGGAACATCGGCTTCTCCAGCTATAGCTTTGGCTAGTAAAGTCTTTCCCGTACCCGGAGGTCCAATTAGCAGACAGCCACGTGGTATTTTAGCACCTATGTCTGTGTATTTTTCCGGATCCTTCAGAAAATCTACCAACTCCTTTACCTCTTCTTTAGCCTCATCAATGCCAGCGACGTCCTCAAAGGTAATCTTACCCTTTGTCTGCGAAATTCTAGCTTTGGATCTGGAAAAATTGAATGGATTTGCGTCCCCAGAACCTACACCCCTAAATCTGGCAAAGAAAAACATCATGGCGAATAGGGGTAACCAATAGAGCGCAATCTCCATAATTATGGATTTCTTAACCGAATTTGGTGCTATTTTTATCTCAACACCATTAGCTCTCAAATCCTTTATGAGATTGTAGTAGTCAACTATATAGCTGGATACGAAGGTATTGAATTTTTCACCACTCTTGAGTTCCCCAGAAATAGAACCGCTCCTTAGCTCAACACTCTTTAGACCATTATTTTGAACCTCGGTCAGAAATTCGGACAGTATCAACTTTTTGCTGCTGCTCTCGAACGGTCCAAAAAAATCCGA
>JAITAR010000036.1 GCA_031284025.1 Rickettsiales bacterium
CTATTGACTGAACTAACTGCTCTTAGTATGGAGAACACAAAATTTGTGGTAGAGTTCACGGAACTATCGGTAGATCACTGGAGTGGCAATGGCATAGATGGTGTGAGATTTATGGTGGCAGTTAATGTGGGTACGTCTCTCGATGATCTGTCAAAGGTTGCCTCCGGTGGAGAGTTGTCTAGGTTCATGCTGGCGATAGAGGTGGTGCTGGCAAAGCTAAAATTGGTGCCTACGGTGGTCTTTGATGAAATAGACAGCGGCATCGGCGGTGCGGTAGCAGATACGGTGGGAGAAAGACTAAAGAAACTTGGGCAAAATTTTCAGGTTTTCGTCGTTACCCATCTTCCTCAGATAGCTTCGAAGAGCTACAGCCACTTCAGAGTGTCGAAAGAGGTGAAAGAGGACAAAACCTATACCAAAATTGAAAAACTCGACTACCGAGCCAGAGTCTGTGAGATAGCAAAAATGATGGCTGGAAAAAATGTCAATGATGAAACTATCAAAATGGCGGAAAAATTGGTGAATGGTACTGTCTGCCCATAGCCACGGTTAGTTGCCACCGTGGAACGGTTTACGGCAAATGATGGTACATCTTGATTATTATTTTTCTACAAAAATCTTTCCACTGAGGTTTTGGCTGCTGTTACAAGATAGTTGTTTAGTTAACAAATTCATATGTTGTAATAAAAACAAAATTTTTTTTGATTAAATGTCTTTAAACTCTTTTTTTTTATAAAATGATTTGTAACATGCGAAGTCATGTATGAATTTTTTTTATTAGGATTATGGAACAAATGAATTTTGATGAGGCCTCTTCCAAATTGGAGAGTATATTAGACGAGCTAGAGGACGGTGCAACTAATAAGCTTAAGCCGGAGGAGGTGGAAGTTAAAATTAAAGAGGCAGAAAAGCTGAGGAATTATTGTAAGGAACTTCTTAAGAAAGAAAAAGCCGATATAATAAGGACTGCCAAAGAAAACGATATTTCTCTGGAAGATATTGGCCTGTCCGAGGATGATGACGATGATTGGGACGATGATAAGTAATCGTAGACAATAGTTTATAACACTGTGAAAATAGCGACGGAAGAAAACTTCGAAATTTTAACGAGAGTAGGAAGTGTCCTCGTAGATTTTTGGGCTGAATGGTGCGGTCCGTGCAGGATGTTGGGGCCCGTTGTCGAAGAATTAGACGAAGAGTTGGCTGGCGAAGTTGAGGTGTGTAAATGTAACGTTGATGATTGTCCTGGGATAGCGAAAAGTTTTAATATACGAAGCATTCCAACTCTAATTATCTTCAAAGATGGTAGAGCCGTTGGCACGTCGACGGGAGTACTGTCCAGGGCAACTATTAAAAAGTGGATAGAAACCAGTCTATCGTAGTTGATATCCATTCCACGGAGAAGTGTTTTTCAGAGAGAAATTTTCAAAATTCAGATCAAGGTTTTTCAAGAATTTCCGGAGAAAGGACAGTTATCTAAACTATAGCAGCTCGGCAACTATAACGGCAGGTTTTCAAGAGAAGACGGCCAAGATCGGGAAGGAAGGGGAGAGCATTGTAGAGGAGAAGGATAGAGATATAGAATAGTCGAGAGGTCCAGGTGTTTTCTACCTGAAGAATCATGTGGATGATTTTCTGACATCTCTGCTGGAAGACTTCCGTGATAGAAAATATTTTCCTAGAATAGGTTTAGAAATTGAATTTTACGCACCAATGGTGGATGGATTGGAGACGCTGGCCAGCGTGGTTGGTGATTTTTCCAAGTCCAGCAACATTGATCTGCGAAATACGACCAAAGAGGTCGGAAACGGACAATTCGAGATAGATCTAAATCCCTACACGGATATTCACAAACTCATCGATGACTTTGAAGTGCTAAAAAACTTTCTAGAGGGTGAGAGTTTTGGCGCCCTCTTCGAGGCTCTGCCATTCTATGGGCAGCCATTCAGTGCACTTCAAATAAATATATCCATTGGTGACAGCCACGGGAAAAACTTGTTTGCAAAAAATTCCAACGAAGAAAGTGAACTTCTTCTAAATTCTGTTGCGGGTATACTCGAGACTACCAATAGCTTTTTGCCACTGTATCTAAAATCTACAAAAAATCTACTGAGATTTGATCTGGAATTTAATAAAATAATCTACTCACGAAATAGAAATCCAGCTCCCACTTACAACAGCTGGGGCATAAACAATAGAAGCTGCAGCATAAGAATTCCAACCCCGAAGAATTTTCGCTCCAAAGATGAGTACCTGCTGGACTGTGAAATAGGCAGGAGGATAGAATTTAGAGTTCCCACTGCCGACTGCGACATTAAATGTGCGATATTTTGTGTTCTCTACAGTGTTCTCTATGGAATAGCCAACAATCTTAAACCCATTGAAGCCACCAGTAATAATGTTCTCGAACACCACGATGGCTATAGAAAGATAGCTATTGAGGATAACATCTGTGATTTTCTGATGTAATTTGCCAATTGCACATTATAATCCAGAATTATGGGATGAAACCACTGAAAAAATAAATATTGTATTTTTATTTTTTATTGTGTAATTAATACACATTTATATGTGATGTCCAGTACGTCTTTAAAAATTAGGGAGAAGTGATATGGCAGAGCAGTTTAAGGACGAAAAATACGAATTATATTGCAAAGAAATTATAGATCAGTATGACAGTGAAATTGACAGATGTGTTGAACCCAATCAACCACCTTCTCGGGAGTCTGAAGCTAAAGAACAACAAAAAGAGAGAATAGAAAAGGAAAGGAAAGAAGCAGATGAGAAAAAATCAAAAAATATAAATACAATAAAAAATAATATCAAAGAAACAATTGATGTCATCTGGAGTAGTCGCAACATTAAACCACGAGATGGTATAGGAAATGATGATCTTATCTTCGAAACGGATCTCCATGGAGATATGAGAGCATTTCT
>JAITAR010000064.1 GCA_031284025.1 Rickettsiales bacterium
CACTTACCACAGAGAAATCTCATGACTCTTTTAAAATAACCGGGTTCACTCGGACCCCGCACATCTTTTATTGTTGGTGTCTCTTTTTTGTCACTGGAAAATGCCTCTCTATCGAAACCGACGGAAACTCCAAGGAAGATTACGACCGATAATAGTAAAAAAAAGTATTTGTTTTTCATAGGACCCCTAATTTTTTTGTTAAAACTAACAATTTGACAGCCTTTTCAGGCTAGGTTATATTAATAATAATTATTATACAAAAGTCAATATATAATATTTATACTACATTACACACCCTCTTATTCTCATTTCTATTAGTCCAGCACAAATTGCTTTCATTGAACAAAGGTCAAAGGCAACCGAAAGATGTCCTATAGATTGTTCCGGTGCCCATTTTAAATTTGAAATAACAAATTCTATCCATGCTCGAACGACAAGAACAGAATAAAAAATACCCATAAGGCGTAGAGAAAAATAGAATCTCCTAGTCAAAGTCATTTACTGTCGAGCCATCCTGATTTTTATAGGACTGTATTAGCTTTTTTAATTTATAGTCTGATGTAAATTTGTACCTGAGCCCTTTCTTTACCATTTCCATTATTTCATAATCACTTGATTTTATTCTGCAATGACCAGATTCAATGTCACGACGCTTCTCAAGCTGTTCCGGCGTCAATTCTGAATCTGAAATAACAGATTTCTTTTTTAGAATAGAATGTTATATATTGTTCTTCTTTCATTTCCATATTTTCAAATTCTTCGGATAAAGAAGAATGTCCTATTTCCGAAGCAGCAGGTCCTCCTGCCTTTTCTAATTTTCCAATTTTTTGATTCCGTTCCCCTGAATGATCTTTAAAAAAAGGGCCTGGCCAGTTTTTTAGCACAAAAAAATCAGGCCAGACACCACATCATCCATTTACTATTTTGATTCACTGAGATTCGTTGTCACATTAAGGATATCTTCAAAGACATTTTTATCAGATATGACTTTATCCGCCATATTACGCAGGACATAAACTATTGCGGGATTTCCCACACATTTTACAAGATTGTTAAAAGGCTCTTCAAAATCTTCTTCGGTAATACCAGAATTTTTTGCAAATTCAAGAAAGTACGAATTGCGATCCTTTTTCAGATCCTCATTACTACTGAAGGCTTCCACCGTATTGCTAACAGTGTTGCTATTAAAAAAAAGATTTGCAAATTTTTTTCTCTGTTGTTCCAGTGAGTTTGAATCATTTAGAGAGGACGCTCCTCCATTATCTGTACTATCTCCTTTAGTAGATACACTTTTATCCTCTGGTTTGTCGTCGTCCTCATCCGAGGATTCATCAGATCTATTAGAATTAGAGGAATTTGGCATATTACCAGTCGACTTCAAGTCAGCTTTAATTTTTTCTAAATTTTTAACCTTTTTTACAACATTATTAATATAATTGCTTTCTTTAAGTTTAGCTACAATTTCTAAAAAATTAGGATCTTTAAAAACACCAAATGCAAGATCGACGGTGGTTTTAAGAATAACAGCTTTTTCATCTTCTTCACTAGATGATTCATCTTCTTTATCTTCATTATCTTTGGCCTCCAAACCGCTAGCATATACTCCGTTTCCCATCGTCTGAAGCGAAAGTAGTAATGTGGTCAGAGCCACAGACATAAATCTTTTTAAATTAGTCAAAGTCATAGTACTCCTCTTTTTATATTACTAAATAAATCAAAACTAATACAGTATAACATTAAATCATATCTGTATACATCCGAAGCATATGAAGAACAAATTGGAGGAACCTATATTTTCAATCATTCATGGAACAGCATTTCCTCCTGCCTTTTCTAATTTTCCAATTTTTTGATTCCGTTCTCCTGAATGATCTTTAAAAAAAGGGCCTGGCCAGTTTTTTAGCACAAAAAAATCAGGCCAGACACCCCATCGTCCATTTTGAACAGTTTTTTTCTAGATAAACTTCAGCCGTAACACTTTACTCATTCGACGATTTGTCTTTCTTTTTTCTCAGACAACTAACTATTTTGATTCACTGGGGTTCGACATCACATTAAAGATATTTTCAAAGGTATCTTTATCAGATATGACTTTATTCACCGCATTATTCATGATATTAACTGCTGTGGGATCTTCCATAAGTTCTTTAAAATTGTTTTTAAAGACCTGGACATCAGGCATTCCGGGATTCTCAGTGGACTCTTCAAAATTTTTTTTGGTAACAACAAAATTTTTTGCAATTTCAAAGCAGAGCGAACCGAAATTCTCTCCAAAATTCTTATCACTACTGAAGGTTTTCGCCATATTGCTAACAATGTTGATGCCGATGCCGCTATTTAAAAATTCTTTTCTCTGTTGTTCCAGTGAGTTTGAATCATTTAGAGAGGACGCTCCTCCATTATCTGTACTATCTTTAGTAGATACACTTTCATACTTCGGTTTGTCGTCGTCCTTATCCGAGGATTCATCAGATTCGTCCTCATCCGAGGATTTATCATTTTCTAAACTGTCCTCATCCGAGGATTCATCAGATTTGTCCTCATCCGAGGATTTATCATTTTCTAAACTTAGAAAACTTGTTGCAACATTTTTTGTAGAATCAATAATATCCTTGTTTTCTTTAAGTCCACCCAGAATTTTTAAAAAATTAGAATCTTTAAAAAGATTAATTGTACGATTAATGGCTTCAGACCTATCAGCTTTACTAACTTTTTTATCTTCATTACCTTTGGTCTCCAAACCGCTAGCATAGACTCCGTTTCCCATCGTCTGAAGCGAAAGTAGTAATGTGGCCAAAGCCACAGCCATAAATCTTTTTAAATTAGTCAAAGTCATAGTACTCCTTTTCATTATTAAATAATAAAAGTTAACAAAAACAACCACATTGTAATCTGATAATATTATATTTCAAGAGATATGTCCACATTTGGGTTCTACCCAGTATTTCTGGCTATTAACAGTAAATATTTTCAATTTTGTAAACAAAATCCTATAGAAAAGAATCAGAAAAAGTTTAACAGGAATAGGAGGAAAAATCTGGAAAATTTTGTAACATTGTTCCCAGCGTCAGTTCCGTGGGGAGAGTTCTAAAGGAACTGAAAGAGAATAAGGTTGGGCAACAAGATGGGACTATGATAGACAATGTATAGGCAATGGAGATGGAAAAAGTTCAGAGAAAATAACCATAGAAAAAACAATAACTCTAGACCCCATTGCTCTTTTGATTTCAAGACTCCAAAAGAGTATTATTTACCCGTTGGCAGAGGAAGTTGAATTCTGTTTAAAAAAAGTCTCATATGTTATGAATTTGTACAGTTGTACAATTTGTATATTGACAGTTATTTTTTTAACTATACCTTCGCCCCTGTAGGCTGTGATCCTTTAACGGAGGGGAGTCTGGGGAAGAGAGATCAAGGATCAGTTAGAACCCCACGGGAGGGCCCGCTATAGCCCGTAAAGCCGCAGAGAGTTTTTTGGCGGGAAGTGAGGTGGCACCACGAAATAACTTTCGTCCTTACATTTTATCTAACAAATGTGATAGGAGTTAAAATGTTGAGAACGCACAACTGTGGACAGTTGAATGGAAATTTTTTGGGTCAAAAGGTCAGGCTCGCTGGCTGGGTACATGCCGTCAGAGACCATGGTAATCTGATTTTTGTGGATCTGAGAGATAACTATGGCATAACTCAGTGTGTGATTGACCGTGAAAAGGGCCAAGAGCTGGTGGATATGATTTCCTCTCTGAGATGCGAAAGTGTGGTGTTTATTGGTGGCACGGTGGTAGCCAGAACTAAAGAGACTGTAAATCCAAATTTGAATAGTGGAGAGATCGAGGTTACCATCAAAGAGATGACGATAGAGAGTATGGCTGAACAGGTGCCATTTCAAGTTTCCGCTGAAGATCAAAACTATCCGGAAGATCTGAGAATTAGGTACAGATATCTGTATCTGAGAAGCAAGCGCATGCACAATAATATAATTTTGAGGAACAAGATTTTCGCCTTCATTAGGCAAGAAATGTGGCGACAAGAATTTCTGGAATTTCAAACTCCCATACTAACTGCCTCTTCTCCTGAGGGGGCAAGGGACTTTTTAGTTCCCAGCAGGATTCATCCCGGTAAATTCTACGCTTTGCCACAGGCACCTCAGCAATTTAAACAGCTACTTATGATAGCAGGCTTTGACAAATACTTTCAAATCGCTCCCTGCTTCAGAGATGAGGGTACCAGAGCAGATAGAACTCTTGAATTCTATCAGCTCGATGTAGAGATGACTTTCGTCGAGCAGGATGATGTGATTAGTACGATAGAGCCAGTCTTGGTCAATACATTTAGACAATTTTCGAATAGAAAGGTTTCCGAGCCTCCTTTCATAAGAATATCCTATAGAGATTCTATGCTGGAATACGGCACAGATAAGCCAGATTTGAGAAACCCACTAAAAATTGCGGATGTAACGGATGTATTTAGAAATTCTAATTTTTCAGCCTTTGCTAGTGCCATCGGCGACGGTTCAATTGTTAGAGCTATAGCGGTGAAGGGTATTGCCACTAGGCCACGAAGCTTCTTCGACAGGATGGTAGACTATGCTCTGGAAGAAGGCTCTAAAGGTCTTGGCTATATAATTTTTGAAGATAACATGGCTGCAAGGGGACCAGTGGCCAAGTTTTTAAATACTGAACAGCTGACCGACATAGGTAGCATAGCTAAAGCTGGTCCCGGTGACGCTGTATTTTTTCTCTGCAACGTAGAAAAGGAAGCGGCCAGGCTAGCGGGAAAAGTTAGGACGAAATTAGGGCGGGAGCTGGAACTAATAGACAAAGAAGAGTATAAATTTTGCTGGATAGTGGATTTTCCATTCTATGAAATTAATGAAGAAACTGAGAAACTTGACTTTGGCCATAATCCCTTTTCCTTTCCAAAGGGTGGTCTGGAAGCCCTTAGCACAAAGGATCCGCTGACAATAGTGTGCAGCCAATATGACTGTGTCTGCAATGGCTATGAGATGTGCAGCGGTGCCATTCGCAATCACAGGCCTGAAATTATGTACAAATCCTTTGAACTAGTTGGCTATGACAGATCCACCGTCGATAAAAAGTTTGGCGCCATGATCAATGCCTTTAGCTATGGTGTTCCTCCTCACGGTGGCTGTGCCTTCGGCATGGAAAGAATTGTTATGTTATTGCTCGATGAAACAAATATGCGAGAGGTCATAGCTTTTCCACCAAATGGAAAGGGTGTTGATCTTATGATGGGCAGTCCATCTACGGTCGACGAAGAGCAGCTGCGGGAGCTAAATATTGAGTTATCCAAAAAAGCCAGAGAAAAACTGTTGGAAGGCTAAATAGGTACTAGTAGACTATTTTCTTTTATCTTTAGAAAATTAACGACCACCACATTTGTAAATGTTCAGTGGCTAGGAAATAGTCTAAAGTTCGATAAAAAAACTCTTTACAATTAGAAGAAATTAGGCTATAGTATGGTTGCTTTGTAAGCACAGTAACAGTTCTGGAGAAGATCAAAATAAGAACAAACCCTGGAGAGACAAATCTCTTCTCACATCTAGGCACTTTAGAATACAACCAAAGAAGTGTAGCTAATCTGCTGTCAAATACCTACTTTGACAATCCTGATGATGACAAAATAAACATCAGACTTAACTATGGCCACAGTTTCAGAAATTTAATGTTCGGCAGAGACCTTTCTCTGGCTTTCTTTGGTGATTTGGCTAGCCATTCTTTCAAAGATAGCCAGAGTAGCAAAGCTTCTGCCCTTGGCGGGACTTTGGCTTTCCGTTTGGAAACGGAAGTTATCAATGGCATCAACCTAGCCCTTAGTCTGTCCTATGAAATAAACGACCACATAGTTGACCGAAGCATAGAGAAGCTAAACAAAATCGCCAGATCTAAATTTCTAATCAACACATTCAACATGGCCATAGCAATAGAAAAAGAATTTAGAGCTGGAAAATATCTGATTTTCACTCCTTCAGCATCGCTAGAAACTTCTCTGCTGAACTACAGCAAATTCAGTGAAGAAGGCGCGGGAGTCCTAGGTCTTTCGGTGGATTGTGGCAGCCATCACCTGGTGGCCGGCAATTTCGGTCTAACCATAGCTGTGGATCTAGCCAATTTCAGACCATTCATATCCCTTGGCACCAGCTATCTGCTGTCCTATTCCAATCCAGAAATCTCTGTCAGTTTTAGAGAATACTCCAGCTCGGGCAAATTGAAAAGTAGAGGTACGGAGGTGGGCAAACTTTCTGGCTCTGTGGCTCTGGGCTGCAGCTATGAGTTGAGTAAAAATATGTCAGTTTCTTTGGCAAGTAGCTATCGGGGTGCCAGTGGCTACAGATCGTTTTCTGCTGGTGCTGTGGTGGGCTATAGTTTTTAGAGCTTTACAATTACGGAAGACATATTATTATCCATCTAGGTTTTGAATTTAAAATTCAAAGAAGGATAATTATGACTAAATTAGCAAATTTTGTTTTTCGCTCTAGTCTGGCGATAGCTATTATTTTTAATATCGTAGCGGTGGGCAGGGCCAAAGCTGAAGATGTGAATGATTTTGCTGGACTGCAAGGGGCCATAAATAATAAAAAAACAGAAATATCCATAAAAAATACTATAAATTTCACCGCAGATGGACCAGAGATCAATTACAACAACATAGTCATCTCTGGACCTAGCGAAAATGCACCGGGTCTGTTAGATGGAAGAAACAACCATAAACTTCTTACCTTCGGGGAGAGTGCAAAAAATATTTCACTGAAAAATCTGCATCT
>JAITAR010000095.1 GCA_031284025.1 Rickettsiales bacterium
CATGTTAAATAACGGCAAAAATGAAATCCTAAATTTTCTTAGAAATGTATTTTCACTATTATTATATTCTGTACTAGTTTTTACCATAATCATAGAAATATTTATGCCATTGGTGGTAAAACTGATGGCATCGGGTTTCACAGAAGATAGAGAAAAATACATATTAGCGGTCGAACTATCAAGGATAACTTTTCCCTACCTGATCCTGATAGCTATGGTGAGTTTTATGTCCGGCATTCTCCATTCCCATGGTAAGTTTTTAGCCGTATCTCTGAATCCCCTACTGTTGAATTTAGTATTTATAGTGCTGTCGATAACTTCACATGTATTCGGTGGCGATATTATTCGCATCCTGTCCTATGGAGTAATTATAGGAGGTTTTTTGCAACTCATAGTTATGTCCATAGAGGTGATGAAAGAAGGTATATTACTATTCCCTCTGTGGGTAAAGATAGACCAAATGACAAAGAAATTTATTTCAAATTTCTTTTCTGCCATAGTAGCCTCCGGAATAGATCAGATAAATGCCATAGTGGATTCCATAATGGCTTCTAGGATGGTGGGTGCCGTATCGCATCTGTACTACGCCGAAAGACTAGTTCAGCTACCCCTTTCTCTCATAGGAACAGCCATAGGTACTAGTATATTACCCCTGCTGTCAAAAAAAATAGAGCAGAATGACGATGAAAGATTCAAAATCCAGGAAAACGCTCTGCTTGTGACTATGATTTTTAGCCTACCCTGTACAGTTTATCTGTATAAATTATCCCAAAGCTTTGTGCCACTCCTCTTTGAAAACGGTAAATTCACCAGCTCATCATCCATGGCAGTTGCCAGCGGTGTAAAAATCTATGCCCTCGCTTTACCAATTTTTATGGCATCAAAAATACTTCAGAGTATATTTTTTTCCAATGGCGACACAAAAACTCCAGTTGTTGCTGCCCTAGTTTCTCTACTGTCAAATATACTGCTGAATATTCTTCTAGTCAGATACTTTGGCTACCTAGGTATTGTAATTTCTTCGGTAATATCGGGTTATTTGGATTTTCTCACCATGCTAGTTCTTCTCATTATAAAAAATAGACTAATTTTATCTGGTCAATTCCTATTAAAAGTAGTAAAAATACTGTATTCACTAGCATTTCTATGGCTAACGCTAGTCCTTGTCGATAGACTAATTCTGCCAGGACAAAATAAACTTAGTCAATTTATCAGGCTTGCGATATTAGGATCAACGTCGGGACTAGTCTATCTCATAGTTTCCAGTCTAACGGGAGTTATAGACATCAAAGGTCGTGTTAGATTTAATAGCTAAATTGGTTAGCATACCGAGTTTTACTGGCAATTTTGAAGCCATGGACGCCTGCTTTAGTCTTTGTAGAGATTTTCTAGGTGGTAGTGCCGGGATTTACGAAGAGGAGATTGTCCACAGAGGGTACAAATCTGTAATTTTTTCTAATTCAAATAGTCCATCTCTAAAATTTGATGTCATTAGCCCCTGCCATATGGATGTAGTCCCTATAGATAATTACAAATTGGCCGTGAGCGGTGACGGTGGAAAAATATTCGGCCGTGGAGTTTTCGATATGAAAAGTTTCATCGTAAGTAGTCTAGTCAACCTTAGAGATATGGGAAATAAAAATTTAGGAATTAGCTACGGTGTTGTCATAACCTCAGATGAAGAAACTGGAGGAGAAAATGGCATTGGATATCTAGTAAATACTTTGGCGTTAGAGACAAGCCTGGTTTTAGACTGTGACAGTGGCGGATGCCTGGAAAATATAGCCCGAGAAAATCTCGGTGCCACTACGATAAAATTATATGGGAATAAAAATGATATGGCCGAAACTATCATGCGTCTGAGAATTAAATTTTCTGGCTATCACTGCGAAAACTATGGAGACGAGGTCGATATTAATTTTGGCAGGGGAGATATCTGCCAAAATCTAAAGGAATGTATGATAGGAGATACCGAATTCAAAATACTAATGTTAAATGACTATATAGCATATGATATTGATAACAAATTTCACAGACTGTACAAAAAAATTATGGAGGATAGTGCTGTGAAAGCAAATTACGTAACAACCAGAGGCACAAGCGATTCTAGATATTTTTCAGCCAAGAAAATTACTGTAATTAGTCACCAGGCCAGTGGTGGTGGCAGCCATGGAGAATCAGAGTGGTTGGACTTGGATTCCCTGTTTATTTTTAATGGAGTACAAAAGAAGTTCCTGTCGCTCGCTGCGGAATTAGTTAACAGCTAGAGTAAATTATCCAGATAGAATAAGAAATTGCTGATGTCCAGAGATTATTATTCGCTGTCTTCACCGCAGTGTGCAGTGCAGTTTTCAGCCTTGGACTATTCTATCTAATTTGATTTAAAAAGCCTTTTCCATCGATGCTTCTAAAGGTAATTTTATTTGCTTTCACAAGAATTTCCGTGACTTTCGTGTTAGTGTCATCCATCAATTTACCTTTCGTATCAAAACTGCCATAGACAATTTCTGATACTCCTGCCTGTATCAAATTTCTCAGACAATTAGGACAGGGAGCGTGGGTCACATAAATTCTACAGCCCTCTATTGATCTTTTGGCTGCTATCAGTGCGTTCATTTCGGCATGGACTATAAGCATATATTTTTGGGGCCTTTCAAAGGTCATTAGCTTTCTATCACAGTCAGTGATGAAATCATTGTAGCCGAAAGACACGGATTCATATTTTTCTGTAACGATAACGCAGCCCACTTTGGTGGAGGGATCACTTGACCCCTTTGAAACTGCTTCCGCCACCTCCATTAGATAATTATCTCTATTATACATAATACATTACATAAAAAAATTATATTTTGTCAAATATACAGTATATTATTTAAAAATCAATTGCTTTGTTCAGAGCAAATGAAATTTTTAGCTGTTATTCTAACTTGAATATGCTAAGGTTCAATAGCAGGCTAGAGACTGAAAACTCTGCCCATTATTTCTTGACATACTATTTTTTTAGTTTATCTTTCCAGTGCTGTCAATTTCACTGAATTAATGTTTAAAAAAACAAAAGAAAGCTGTATATGCAGATGCTGCGATTCGACTGATACAGTATGCAATGGTAGAAAATATAATAAACAGAGATATCTCTGTAAAAGCTGTGGCAGATCATTCAGCGAAAGTGATACTAGGATAAAAAGAGATCCAAAGGAGAGGGAGCTATGTCTACTACTTTATAGTTACAACATGTCTATGAGATCCATTCAGAATACTCTGAATAAATTCTATGACACAAACATATCTTTTAATCTCGTAGATACATGGATTAAGTCTTTTTTTAAATTGCTATCATATGATCTGGACAGAAATAGAAAGGGGAAAAAACCAAAAACCGTAAAGATATTAGAACTGTATGAACTACACTCCTATTTCTGCAACATTAAAAAAAACAGAGAGAACAGGTCAAAATATGGATTGCTGTTGATAGAAGAGGAAATAAAGTTGTTGCGTTTGAAATAAATGTGGACAGCAACAAAACTTAAACAGTAGACAAGGCAGGGTATGCCCGGTGAAATACTCCGGGCAGGTCTTAAAAGTAGATTTGTAGGCTCAACAGAGGAGCAAAGAGTCAGAGCAAATTATTTTTGAAGGACTGGAAGATACGGTTTATGCCGTACCACTTGATCTATTAAAAACACTAGCTAGTATAGTTGTAGGTTTAGGTAATCTTCTGAAGGTGGTAAGTAGCGATAGTACTGCAAGTTTTAGTTGGTGATCAGAAAAGACTGGGAGTTGCACTGAAAGTTTTTAAGAAGAAGGTACAGAGAGAGGGGATAGTTAGAGAGGGGAAAAGAAGGGCTGAGTTTGAGAAACCGTCTGAAAAGATCAAAAGAAAAATAAAAGAAAGCATATCACGCATGAAGCGAAAGCGAAGATGAGTTTTCTATTTTAGTCATAAATATCTCTAGGAGCAGCCTGTGGCCATAGTTAGTATTTTTACGAGAAAAGAGTTGGCTGTGGGCGGCTCCGTTGCACTGGACAGAGTCCGCTATTTGATTAATGTGATGCGTCGTGGTCTGGGTGACAGGATACGTCTTGTTAATGGTAGTGGAAAGGAATTTATCGGCACAATCACAAAGATAACAAAACATCTAGTGGAGGTGACCTCTATAGAGTGCAGCAGAGAAGATAGAGCCAATAGTTTTCTGGGACTAATATTTCCTCCCATAGGTAAACTAGAAGCATTAGTAAAGATGGCCACAGAGTTAGGAGTAACCAGCTTTCTACCTTTCAGAGGACAACATGGACAGGTGAAATATAATCGCAGTAGAATCGAAAAAAATGTGATTGAAGCAGTAGAGCAGTCGGAAAGGTTAGATTTTCCGGAAATAGGCGATGAACGGAGTTTGGTCGGTGTATTAGAGGAAATCGACCCATCGAATGATGTAGTTCTGCTGTGTAGAGAGAGAAGTGAGCCAAATTCAGGATTTTTTTCTCTGGAAGATAGCATCAGAAACAAAAAAACATATGCCCTGGTTGGTCCCGAAGGTGGGTTTAGCGGAGACGAAATAAAACTTCTGAAAAATTACCCATTTGTTATTTCTCTATCTCTAGGAAAAAACATACTGAGAACTGAAACGGCTTCTGCCAGCATAATCAGCATAATAAACTACTGTCGTCGATTCCAATAATCTAATTAATAATGTATGTATTCACTGTAGATAACTCCTCCGAGAGCGTTTCCGAGGCTGTATTTTACATAATCTATAGTATTTTCCGGCAGTTGTTCCAGAGGGTAAAAATTTAGCTCGTCACACTTCTCAGGCTCGTTATTATTCAGTTCTCCTCTAAACTCATCAATGATAAAAAAACAATCTAGATAGTTATTATTTTGAGGAGTTAATCTGAATCTAAACAGAACTGTTCCCAGATGCATTCTTACTATGTCTATGTTTGCCTCCTCCTTTGCCTCCCTAATCATAGCTTCGGCCAGAGTTTCATCCGCTTCCAGATGGCCACTAACAAAGCTATAGCTTCCGTCAAAGAAGCCGCTGCCCTTTCTCAGAGAAAGTAAAATCTTTTTCTCCCTTATTATTATGGCGTAGACAGCCACATTAATTTTGTATCTTTCTTTCTTAAAAACTGGCTCCATCTCTGTTCCCTACTCTATTATTCTCGTTCATAACCTTTTCTAAAATTATTTTCTGAGTCTTCTTCCAGATGACACTACAACAGTTCAATCTGCCATTCTAAACTTCTTCACGTCACTGTATTTTGAATCTAATCTATTACCACACCCCCTCAGATACAACACAAATTGGCAAATGGAATAAAAACAAATTTTTTAGATATTATCTGTATATCTTCACAAATCGCTGAGGAACCTGTTTTTTTACATAGCAAAGTAACTCAACGTTTATATCACCCTTGTAGTTCGAAAATTTTCGCAGATCAACGTTATTCACATTTTTATAGTAGAATACGTTATTCTTCTTGAGAAAATTTTTTATTCTATTCTGCTCTATAATCTTTATTTCATTTTTCATAGCATGGTATTTTTTAGTCTCGCTATTGCCGTTAGTTATGCCGACAAATTCAAACCTATCATTGAGAACAGCCTCACCAAAATTTTTTCTCAGGATGTCCATACTTTTAACCGCATAGCCCTCCTCTGATATTTCGGTTATTCTATATTTTTCGTAGACCTCACCCTCCGCGCTATTTATCATTTTGGATATTAGGACGGTTGTATCCATATAATTATACCTGTCACCACTGACATTCGGAAATAGCACGAAATTATTAACATTTACATACTTTTTTTCCTTCGGATCTACTCTTAGCAGAACTAATCCCGAAGCCTCGTCGGAGTCAACCACGTCAACTGGAAAAGCCTCCCCATCGAAAATCATAAAAATCCTTACCTTCTCTTCTTGATTTGATATTTTGCAAGCGGTGTTTATTGACTTATAGTTAGTTATAAGAAAACTTTTATTTATAAAAACTGCATTGCCAGCATGTTTCGAGGTTTTTACATATCTGGTGAGCTCATTAGAATCAAATCTTTGATGATATGTAATTCCTAGTTTGACCAAAACTAAAAAAACCATCAGAGCGATAATTTGTAGCCGAAAATTTCGTAAAAAGTATCCAGTGTTTGTCAAAACCCTTGTCACCACCTCATTTTCGCGAATTCTGCTATAGCCATTCCTGATTTCTCCGACCATGGCCAGGACTTTCACATTGACAACTCGCCAGCTATTTCTAAAAATTTCTTCAATTTTCCCGACTATTTTCATAAAAACCTATTTTAAATGTTAAACCTAAAATGCATTATATCGCCATCTGCTACAATATAATCCTTTCCCTCCAGCCTTATTTTACCAGCTGTCCTGCAACCCTCTTCTCCACCGCAGTTGACATAGTCCTCATAGCTAATTGTCTCAGCCCTTATGAAGCCCCTTTCAAAATCTGTGTGTATGGTACCAGCAGCCTTTGGAGCCGGCAAACCTCTACGGAGTGTCCAGCAGTGGGCTTCCTTTGGCCCAACGGTAAAAAAACTTATGATATCAAGGAGACCATAGGATATTTTTATTATTTTATCAAGTCCTTTTTCTGGCAACCCCAGGGACTGTAGAAATTCTTTTCTCTCCTCCTCACTATCCAACATAGCTATCTCCGATTCTATTTTTGCTGAAAATATAACACAGCTATGATTATTGGCTCTACAGTACTCTTCCATCTTCTTTGTATAGCCATTACCAGCTACCACATCGGAATCAGCAACATTACAGACAAAAAATTGTTTTTTCCCAGTTAACAGCTGCAAAACTTTAAAATTTTTCTCATCATCCTTTGAGATATCCACATCAATGGCCAAACCTCCCCCACTAAGGACAGCTAGGATTTTTTCCATGAGATTTATCTGTTCAGCTACATTTCTATCGCTTGGATCTCTAGCTTTTTTACCAAAACTGTGCAAACGGTTTTCTAAATTTTGAATATCCGCCAGAATCAGCTCTGTCCGTATGATCTCAATGTCTCTCAGAGGATCAATGCTTTTTTCAACATGGCCTATATCATCATTGTCAAAACATCTCACCACATTAAGAACACAGTCAACATCCCTGATGTTTGATAGGAATTGATTGCCAAGTCCCTCGCCTTTGCTAGCTCCTCTCACAAGTCCCGCTATGTCGACGAAATCTATCTGGGATCTTATAATTTCCCTAGAATTTGCAATCCGGGCCAATTTTTCAAGTCTATCATCTGGCACCCCAACTCTACCAACATTAGGATCTATAGTGCAAAACGGATAGTTTGATGCCTCTGCATTCATGGTTTGGGTCAACGCATTAAACAACGTCGATTTTCCAACATTTGGTAAACCAACTATTCCGCATTCCAGCGTCACCGACACTCCTGTAAAATGTATAACTTCCAGTAAAGTTAGATTAAATAAGGAATAACGAAAAAGACAAGTCCATAGGTATGTAGAACATCGGCATAACTAGGAACCCCTTTTATTTTTAGTAATAAACCGTTTCTTTCTAAAAATTTTCTTACCTGGGCTACGAGCAGTGTCAGAAAGTAAGTTTATCGCTCCTAGAAATCTCAAAAATATGGCGGAAGGAAGGGGATTCGAACCCCTGATACCTTTTACAGTATACACACTTTCCAGGCGTGCGCCTTA
>JAITAR010000101.1 GCA_031284025.1 Rickettsiales bacterium
TAATGGATATTGACCCAGCCAGCACTGGAGGCCAGAGACGGAATCGAACCGACGCATAAAAGTTTTGCAGACTCTTGCATTACCACTTTGCTATCTGGCCATCGGATATGTATTTTAGAATAGATCTCGGTTTTGTCAACGTATTGTACACGAAACTTGACAAAATAATATGCAATTTTATGCTATGTGCATGTATATATACATGTCATGGGGAACAACGTAAAAGATTTTTGGCACAGGACGAATACGGTTGTCCTGGTACGAAACTTCTGTAGGGTCTGTGAACTCGGTGGCATTGGCATGGCTGCTTCAATTTTGGCTATATCTCAGTCATCGCTATCTAGACAAATTCAAACTCTCGAGAAAGGGTTGAATGTAAAACTCTTTAGTAAGAGTTCGCGTGGTATAATAACGCCAACTAAAGATGGGTCTCTATTCTATGATCTAGTAAAACCACGAGTCCAATCTATGGACTGCGTCTATGACTACTTCAAGAAAAAGAAATTGGACGCACAGAACAGATTGATAAAAATATCCTCGCACCATACGGTAATTTCCTATATTTTGCCCGATTGTATAAAAAAGTACAGAGAGAACTACAATGATCGGGAAACTGAATTCATAATAGAAAGTAGCCCAAATTTAAGTTTTTCACTGTCCCAACTAGACGATGGTGAAATGGATTTTGTGATCTATCCAATAAATCAAACTTTGAGTAGAAAGTATACCGCTATTAACCTGCTGGTTTGTGATCCAATTATACTTATGCATAAAGATAACGTTTTGGCAAAAAAACAGCAAAGTAAGATAACTTTCTTTGATTTGGCCGAACAAAATTTCCTATTTATAGATCAGGTAAAAATCATGCCGATGTTTGTCAAAATTTGTGAGGAGTACGGCATAAATGGAAACATAAAGTTCATAAATAGTGACTGGGAAACAGCTAGAAACTTTGTTAGATCTAATCTAGGCGTTCACATATACAATGACATAAACGACAGATCTCTAGAATTGATTGATCCTCTGCTGGTTTCCAAAAATGTAAAACACCTCTTCCCCAGAATAACGACTAAGGTTGCCTTCAGAAAAGGTGCTATTTTGGATAAGAACAAATCATCATTTCTCTGCGTACTGGAAAACGCGATAAGAAAAACATAGAAGATACACTGTCTCTCCGAAAATTCCTACCCGACAACCCTATTCTTTCTTTGGCATTGGGCTTCTGAAGTATAGATCATCTTTCTGATCCTTGGCTTTCGGCAAATATCTATGATATCTTTTTAGCTCTTCAATGTCAAAATTTGGATTGAGCCAACTCACTATGACCTCATTTTCCAGAACATATCTGTTAAAGTTAAAAATGTGATCGTTGAATATGTGCTCCATAGTTATTCCATTGCGCAGATAGCAATTTATGGCTCCTCTGTTGGTCTCATGAGGTCGCCCCTGTAGCTTGTAGATATGTCTGTATTCATTTTTTAATTTATCAAGAAATCCCCTAAGTAGCAAAACGAATGTTTTTCGCCCGATACTATCCGGCGTTGAAATTAACGTCGTATTCATCATAACATGGGCTAAATTTCTATAGGGTGAAGTAAAAGCCTTAAAAAATCCCACCATGTTGCCCCCCTGGTCTTCTGCAACCATGGCAAGTCCATACCTCATCGAGAGAGTTAGGATTTCATTAACAAAATCAGGCGTTATCTCACTTATATGCTGTGTTATGCTATCGGGGAATGCTTTAGCAACCTCTAAATAAAGCCTGTAAATTTCGACCACATCATTTCTGATTGCGTCACGTAAAAATATCGAATTTGACACCATTTTATTTATTATCGATATACGTAGGTGCTAAGTTAGAACTAAGTAATGAAAACTCAATAAAAATATTTTTATATGTACAACTGATATTAGGCAATATCTGGGTACAAATGTAGAACCTAGTGATTGATGTCCCTCCGTGGAGGTTAGAAATGGAACTTGGAAATGGCTTTAATAAATCTCCTGTCATATCTCGAGCACCTTAGTCCATTTGCTGTCCCTGTCTCTAACGTTTATGGTAGTTTTGTAGTCAAGATCCTGATATTCCTCCAGGCTTTTTCTTGCCTGCAGGAGGTTTTTCTCACTACAATTTGTATATATGTAGAAAATCTTTTCGAAATGGTTTAAAAAATTACAATCATCCACAAAATTGCTCAGAAATAAATAATCGGCCTGGTTGAAATTTATTAATTTATTGCAGAGAAGTAATTTTTCATATTTACACTGGCTATTTTTGTCGCTGTATAGCCCGTGTGCCAAAAAATCTGTACCCTCCCTTCCAATTTCCCAAAGTATCTCATCAAGTTTTTTAAGTTTTTCCAAGGAATTTGAGTACAGTAGAACCTTTTTTCCATTTTTATAGACTAGTTGATCGAGAAAATTATACAGAAATAAGTTCACGTCCTTGCTAGCGCAGTAAAAATTTATTTCCGTCATTTTATCTACACCTCCCTAGATTCGAACCAGATGCTATTTTTTATATATTTTTCCAAAAATTCATTGTGCTTTTTTAAATCTTCTTCATCTATAGCAAAATTTCTGCTCGGTAAAATTTTATTATCTCCTATTCTGGCCATCAGTCTATCAATGCCGATAAAACCAGAATTTACAGCACTATCCTGACCGTCTAGAAAACTTTTTTGGGTCCCTCCATTCAATTCCACATAGACATCTGCCAGTAATTCCGCGTCTAAAAGTGCACCATGAAATGTTCTCTTGGAATTATCTATGCTATAGCGTTTGCAAAGATTATCCAGACTATTTTTCTGCCCAGGATACTTGCTCTTGGCTAATAGAAGTGAATCTATCACCTCGTTGGAAATTTTTCTGTATCCAATGGATTCAAGCTCAAAATTTAGAAATTTCACGTCAAAGCTTGCATTATGGGCTACCAGAACGGAATCTTGGAAAAAATTCAGAAGACTATCGGCAATTTCAAAAAACTTTGGTTTATCAACTAATTTTTCCGTAGTTATGCCGTGTATTCGCACGACCTCTTCTGGAACCTCTCTTTCGGGATTAATGAGCTGATGAAAGTAATTTTTGGTTTTTTTGCCATCGATTAATTCTACACATCCTATTTCTATAAGTTTATCACCCTCGTTAGGATACAGTCCAGTGGTCTCCGTATCAAGACATATTTCTCTCACCGCGGTCATAGATCCAACTATTTTTTATTTTTGGTCGTCAGGGAAAGCTCCAGCTCGCCCATGAAATTATCAAATCCCTTAGAGGCCATGGCAGCCTCCACCTCAGCTCTTTTGGCTGAAATAAAACTAATTCCCTCCGTTATTACATCGGTAATATAATATTTACCGTTTTTTTGCACAACTCTAAAGTTATTTCTCACCGTTTTGCCGTTCAAAGATAGTACAGCACTGACCATAAAGACTTTTCCACCCTGCTGCTCTGCTACTGAAATAATCTCGTAGCCATTGTCACTGTAAATACTGAAAATAGATCTGTAGTTGCTAACTAAATATTTCGAATAGGTATCTATGAATCGATTTCTCTGCTCTATACTCAAATTTTTTCTATGTTTACCTAGTATGAAATTAGCAATCCAATCGATGTCTATGTTATTGTTAGCTAGAACAAGAAATTCAGCTTCTCTTTTTTTCAGCTTTCCGTGTCTATTGATTTTATCAATTTCAACGAAAAAGAGTCTGAGAAAGTCTCTTATATTGTCATCACTACCACGGCCAGTGACCGACCATGAAGCAAAAAATAAAAGAAAAACTATAGCAATAAACCTATTTGCCGCCATCTGACTTTTTAATCTTTTTTAAATTATTCACCGTATATTCCAAATTACTCAGGTAGCTGTATCTGATAAAAATATAGGGATCAAAAGACATCTGCACGAAGTCTTTGTTCAGAGTAATGGCATTATCTACTTTGTCAACATAGAGAGCAAAATATTTTGGAGGTAGCAGATAAAAATTTTTATTCATATCTATAGAAAAAGGATCCGCATAGAATGTGGCAAATGAACCGATTCCCTCTCTAAGCGTTCTAGGCCCAAAAAATGGCAACATCAGATAGAAACCATTGGCAACGCCATATAGTGCCAAAGTTTGTCCAAAAGTTCTCTTTTCTCTCTTTATATCGAAAAAACTGCCAGCTGGGTCAAATAGCCCTAGACAGCCTATAGTCATATTGGTAGCAAAAACTATGGCGGTGTTGCTAATGTTATATATATCAGCCTGCAGCAGGGAATTTAACAGTATCAGAGGGTCTTGCAGTCTATTACCTATGTTGGATATCATACTTCTAAAGAATTCATTCGTTACAGACTTATAAAATTTAATGGTTGGATCGGCTACATTTTCCAGCAGAAAAATATTAAACGAAAATATTACTCTATTTATCCTCTCTAGAGGATCGTTGACAGCATCTTTCTCATCTACATAGTCATAGCCGTAATCCTCTTTCAAATTTTCGGATTCATTTGCGACAAAGCCGGCTACGGCAGTTATTCTCTCATCTTTCAGAGTGCAGCTAAACAGACAATAGATAAGTGACAGAGCAAATACATGGCTACAGCTCGATATTTCTAATTTCATTTTCGATGCTATCTAAATCATGGTACTCTATATAACTGCTAACAATAGATTCGAATTTATCATTGTCTATAATAGACAACAATTTTTGAGCGTAATCTTTTTTGAGTCCCTCCACCTGCCTAAGATATTTTTTGGCCTTATTATGATTTCCATCTAATATACACAGTAGTCCCTTCAGATATTTAGCATGATTATTTTTTGGCCAAATGCTAAGAACTATTCCCAATCTGCTATAACATTCGTCAAACATGCCAATTTCAAAATAATCCATGATCTGGCCTATATTATTACTCTCCAGATTAGACCACTTTAGCCGTAGATTTTCTATGCCATTAATTAAAAAATTTCTGCAGCTGTTGAAAAAATCCCTCACTTTTTGAAACCACATAGCGTTTAGTAATTTGTTGATTACAATATAATATCCTCACAAAATTAGATTTTAATTCCTTTTTTTTAAAAAAACAACAAAAATATTAATTATTCCTTCGACCAATTCATAGGCTTGTTTATATTCAAATGTATTGCCTAGGGCTTGCTTCCAGTCAATACATGGCATACTCAAAATTTCCAATGTGATATGCTAGGTAATACATTGATTTATAGGGCCAGATGCCTTTGAATTTTTACTAATTTTTGGCCACCACATCGAGTCTAGCTGACTAATGGATACTGACTAATGGATATGTCGGATGATGGCAGTTATTTACACTTCAATACTCCTTCTTTGATATATCATCGCACAGTCCCGCTGATTTCACCACACCTGTTATATCATCGTAGATGTAGAGACGCACATTCCCCACATCAACTGTCTTTTTTGGAATGCCAAATTGTTTTAGTACGTCATTACCATTCTCACATTCCCAGTCTTCCCAGCCCATTGAACCATTTCTGACGTCTGTGAGAGAAAGAACAAAATCAAATTTATTTTGGCAGAATGTTCTTTTGTTTACTAGCCACAGGCATAAAGTACCCGGACAATCGCAGATGGTGGCAATCTTCTGTTCATTGAGAATGAAATTCATAGACTGGGCATTGTCAAACCAGGCATAGCCTCCATGGAGATTCTCTTGGTGGATGACCGCTGCCATTTTTCGCCTATCGATCAAACGCTGGTCCATTCTGTATCGGCCAGCGTTTAATTGTACTAGTAGAGATGATAGGAGAGTAATTGTGGATATCGCGGCAAGTTTACCGTCGGAGTCAAATTTTATGTTTAGCCAGTAGCCCAATATAATGAGACTATTCAAAAATGGGCCGACAAGATATCTTTCATGGTTTAACAATGTGGAAAAAATTAGTAGCCCAAAGATAGATAGAGAGCTGATAAGCAGAAATACCATAAATCTACGTTCTTCTGGAAATTTTTTTTTACAGATTTCTCTAGAGTAATTGTAGTGTAGCCACAGTGATATTAACAGCAGTAGGGCAAAACAAAGATTTGGCAAAACCCTAGTTGCTGTGTTACCCAAGAAATTAGCAGAAAAAAGGCGCATAAGCCCCCAATAGGTAGCTACAATTTTTCTACCGATATTTTTGAAAGTTGCCAATTTTTTGGCTGCCCTTAAATGTGCTTTTATGCCGGGAACAAATATACCAATTCTTAATTTCTTCAGTATGATAGAACGTGATATGTAGATGGTCACGCCAGACACCATCCAGCCTAGACGAGAGTCAATCTTTTTAGTTTTCAAAAAAAATAGAATATTTTCCAGGACCAGGGGAATGAAAAAATATACAAAACAGTAGGCATCACTCCAGCAGGCAATTAGAAAAGTAGTTAGACAGTTTGTCCACTTTCTATCCCTTTGGTCACCGTAGTACAAGCATACGATAAAGAGAGTGGGAATCAGAGGTGCTATATGGGCGAAGGAATCAGCCAGCATAGAGGGCTCCATCGCAATTACTATAGGAGCCAGGGTTAGCATTGAAAACATTCGAGGATTTTTCCCCAGCAGTATTTTCAGAGTCAGCCACATTGCAGCGAACAGTAGAATGGAGAGGGACACGATAGACAGCGCATGGGCATCATCGTATCTGTGTATGAACAGAGACCAGAAGGCTTCCATCAGCCCATAGGGGAAATAGTGGGACATTGTACTGCCTACCCAACCTTTCAGCATTATATTTCCTTCGGCTATGCCTCTTCCCACCATTGCATACCAGGCATTGTCACTGTTCGTATAGCTAAATTTTGTTGCCACGAACAGCGATACACACAGTAGCAATGAAAACAGCCAGTAGATATTTTTTTTTAGATATATTTTATAGTCTATTATTATTATCACAACTCCCTGTAGTTTT